>JARGOW010000015.1:16641-17430 GCA_029212955.1 Planctomycetota bacterium
GTCGCCGGGACCGCTACGCGCAGCCAGAAGTAGGGTCGTATCCAGGGGCCCGGGAGCCAAATCCACCCAGGCTGCCAGACCTTCGCTGGTGGGGGACTCAAAGGATTCCACGAATCCTGCACCACCCGAAAAGTACTCGGGGGTAAATGTGTATTCCGCGCTGGCCGTCGAATCGCTGCGCGAGGCTTGAACCCGCAGGGTTCGCTGGACCGTACTGTGCACCTTGGGCGAGATGTACCCCACCAGGTAAAAGCTGTTGGCCAGGTCACGCACATAGTTGCCCACCTGCCCAAAGGTCGAAGTCAGGCTATCCAAGTTGTCCGCAAGGAGCCAACCATTGGGTCCGATGGCCGAGAGGGTGGCGGTGTCAATTTGAGAGCCAACACCAATGGCTTGCATGTTGTAGCGATTGGGACTCCCATCCAAAAAGTCCGTCACATCCTGGGCGGAAAAGAGCCCGGCTTGATCCGTGCCGTCGGTGAAGGTGACCAAGGTCAAGGACTGGAACTCCGCCACGGACTGGCTGGAGATGAGCGCATCGTCCAGGGTGTCCAGGCCATCGAGTATGGCGCCGTACAGGTTGGTCGAAGTGGAGGTGACCTGGATCAGTTCGACGTTCTCCACTGCCTCGGTCAGCAGGGCCGCATCGTTTGTGAAACCCAAGGGCGTGAGGTCATCCAGCAGGGCGGGTGCGATGTCGTTGCCCCCGAAGAAGAATGAGATCGCCAGGTAGTTCTCCTCCGCCTGGGTGACCACGTCGATGAAGTGCAGGGCCGCGTCGATCTCGGA
>JARGOW010000608.1 GCA_029212955.1 Planctomycetota bacterium
CGGACGCTAGTAACAATCGCCCGAGGTAAGTCATTGGTCGGCGCCGGGTGAGTATTCGCTTTGTCAGTCACCCCATTGATGGATGGGGTAGGCGTGGATGACGACGAATCGAGAAAAACATTAAAAGCCGTTTTCCTGTCATGGCCCGTTGGCGAATCCATTGAGAGCTAGTGAAAGGCTCAAAGCCCCACTTCCTTCCCTCAGAACTTGGATACCCCATGACATCTCATCTCCGACCCAAGAAGCGCAACTGGCTCCTTGGGCTTGCCTCCCTGGCTCTCACCGCCCCCATTTCCGCCCAGCAAATGGGCCCCCAACTCTCCCAACCGGTTGCAACAGTTGTGGAGTTCCCCCTCGAGGCAACAACCACCCCTGTCATCCAAGGTACGCTCGAATTCACCTCAGATAAGAGTGCGCTGGTAAACCTGATGGGCTTGGATCACATTCAGATGACCAACGTCCCCCTGCCCGATGGGGAATTGGTCGTGCTCAACCTGCAGCAGAACGGTGGACACTCAATCCCGCCCCTTGGACTTATCATCGATGACGACCCCGTTCCCCATGACCCCCTGGACCAGACCATGTGGGCAGGCCACGTGGATGGACACCCCGATTCGATCGTATTCTTGAGCTTTGCAAGCCACGGCTCGTATGGATGGATTTACCTGAACGGGGACTACACGCATCTAAGTTCTTTCGCAGGCCCTGGCAACGACTGGAGTAACGCGGGATCTCGGCTTGCAAGTGGCGATGCCTTGCGATCATTGGGAGCTCCGGACCTCGTCGGTTGCTCGGGCGATGTCCCTGGAGGACCGGGTGGCGCCCCTCAACAAGTGGACCTAGACACGGCCACAACCGTGAGCCAGAACTTCGTGGGCGCTGGCACGCTTGAGTGCAAGATCGCCATCGAAACGGATTATGAATACTGGGCCGTTTGGGGCGATTCGATCGCATGCGTGAACTACACGAACCAGCTGATGTTTGCGGCCTCCCTGAAGTTCTTCCAGGAGTTGGATGTGAGTCTGACCTACCCCTATGTGCAACTCTACACCACTCCCAATGACCCTTGGAGTTTGGGCATAGACACCTCTACCGCTCTCGATACATTCGTAGCCCAGTGGGGGAGCCAAACCCGAAATGGAGCCAACTTGGCACATTTCCTGAGCGGAAGAAGCCTCGGAGGTGGAATCGCATACATCGGTACACTTTGCGGAGGCACCTTGCCCTTCGGAGTCTCTGGAAGCATCAACGGAGGAGTCAACTTCCCCATTTCCCAAGCCTCAAGCAATTGGGACTTTGTCGTCTTCACCCACGAGATTGGGCACAACTTCAACTCGCTCCACACCCACCAATACTGCCCGCCGATCGACACTTGCAGCGATGCTGACGCGACCTGCGTACCCTCGACCAATTGCACCGACGGGTTCATCATGAGCTATTGCCATACCTGTGGGCTCTTTGGTGGCGTGGGAGACATCATCCCCTCGTTCGGCTCACAAATCGCAATTATTATGCGCAATGAAGCACTTCAATGCCTTCCCTCCTACGTCTCCTGTTCACCTGATGCTCTAGAGCCCAACGACACGATTGCCCAGGGAACACCCATCAGTCCTGGCTTCTACGGAAACCTAAATTTCTGCACAACCGACAGCACGGACATTTACTACATGGTGATTCCCCCCGGTAAAACCGTGACAGCGGACATCCATTTCGTGCACAGCACCTGGGGCAACATCGAAGCGATCATGTACGACCAAGGTGGAACGCCACTATCGATTTCGCAGAGTTCCGATGATCATGAAACGCTTGTCTGGACGAACCCTACCGGTGCCAATCAACCCGTGCGACTTTGGCTGAATATTGACACGCAAAACACCAACGATCGCAACAACGACTACAGCATGGACATTGCCATCTGCGAACCGGACGTATGGGAGCCGAACAACACGCTCGCCTCGGCCACCATCCTGGCGCCCGGCACCTATCAGGGCCTGGACTTCTGCTCGACTGACAACACGGACATCTGCAAGACCGTCGTGGGAATTGGCGAGCTATACACGGCCGATGTTCTCTTTCCCCATAGCCTGTTCACGGACATCAATGCCGACCTCTTCTCTGCCAATGGAACGCTACTAGACAGCAGTCGCTCCATGACAAGCAACGAGTCCGTCCAATGGCTCAATACGACTGGCCAAGTCCAAACCGTAACGTTGTGGCTCAACATCGAAGCGGTTGGCCCGCCGCCCCACTACAACACCAACACGTATGACTTGGTCATTTCGAAGGACAACCCGAACATTTCGGTATTTTGCGACCCTGCAAACATCAACTCCAACGGGTTGCGAACAAAGTTGGATGGATACCAAGGATCTGGAGTTGGGTCCGGCTTTAAGCTCATCGGAACCGAAGGCCCGGTCGGTGAATTCGGATACATGCTAATTGGATCAAGCTCCAGCGATCCGGGTCTCGCTATCAGCAACGGACGGTTGTGCGTGAGCGGCTCCATCGCCCGCTACAACGTGGCTGGTGGGGACCTAATCTCCATGGGTATTTTCGATGCGACAAATGTCTTCGAAAACATATCGGGGACCTCAACCACC
>JARGOW010000609.1 GCA_029212955.1 Planctomycetota bacterium
GTTGGTCCTCCACGAACACGTGCATACCCACGACGGCGATACCCACCGGCATCTGCACGTGCACGAGCATTCGGACGCGTCCCACAAGCCGGGAGGGACCTCCTCCCACGGCCACCGGCATGCGGCCCTGGGCATCGGCCTCGTACACGGATTGGCAGGAGCCGGGCACTTTTGGGTGGTGTTGCCTTCACTGGCCATGGGTCCTGGGGAGGCGGCGATCTTCATCGCTTCCTACATCGGTGCTTCGGTGGTAGCCATGGCCTTCTTTGGCGGTGTCATGGGCCAACTGGCCCATCGGGTGGGTTCCAAAGGATTGCGAACGCTCTTCACCTCCGTGGGCGTCATCACGGTTGCGGTGGGCGCGGCATGGTTGGCCCTGACCTGGCAAGCGGCCTGAGTCCCGCGTGTGGGGTCGAGAGCAAGCAAAGCCCAAACCCATGAATGCACTCGACTCGAATTTGGATCCGCGCCTGCGTCGCCCGAAGCCGTTGCTTCAGCGAGGTGCGGTTCGGACCGGGATTGGATTGGTGTTGGCACCGGTCGTGGGTGGGGCGCTTTTCATGGTAATCCTTGTGGTCTTGATGGTTGCGGGCGATGGGGCTGGTGGGAGCATGGGCCTTCTGCAAAGGATCTTTGGGGCCGCGTTCATGGGGGCGATCTACGGTGGGCTTGTGGGTCTTCCCTATTCCTTAACGATCGGCGGATTGGGGCATCATTTCCTATCGAGGCGGGGACTCGATTCCGTGCTTCCCTATGTGGGGTTGTTCGCAATGACCGGAATGTGTTCGGTACTGGTTCCGTGGCTATTCCGGTTGGCTTTTACCCCCCATGGGAGCTTTTCAGAAATTCTGGGATTTTGGTCCGGATTGGTCACCACGGCAGTGGCGGGAGCCTTTGGTGGAATCGCCTTCTGGCGCATTCGGCGCCCCGACCGGGATTGATTGGGGGCGGATTGCTGGGCGTAATGGGTTCGGCTTGCGGGAAATGGGATGGGCTGGTGCAATGCATGGACGTCGACCGCGATTGTTTTCCCATTTCCCTGCCGCGCTCCCGGTGACGGTGGCGTTCACCCCGCACGATGAGTGACAACAATCAATGGACAGGTGCGGGAGAAGGGCTGCTTAGCATGGAAGCCCTACTGCAACACGAGAGCTTCGTGCGCTCGGTTGTTCGCCGTTTGATTTCGGACGAAGCGGCGGTTCAGGACGTGGTCCAAAGCACCTGGGTTCAGGCGCTGGAGCATCCACCCGTGGCACGGCATGGGGACCGAAGCATTGCGGCCTGGCTGGCCCGGGTAGCCACCAATCTGGTTCGCAGCCGCCAGCGCAGCGAGGGCCGGCGCACGTTCCGGGAGGGTGCAGTAGCACGGGAGGAGCGGGACGATTCCTGGGAGGAGTCGGTCGAGCGACTCGAGTCGCGGCAGCGGGTGGTCGAGGTGGTTCTGGGCCTGGGTGAACCCTATCGGTCGGTTGTCATGTTGCGCTACGAAAAGGGCCTGAGCGTGGATCAAATCGCCCACACCCTGCAGCGCGGTGCAGGAACCATTCGATCCCAATTGAGTCGGGCCCACGCCATCCTGCGCAGCCGCTTGGATGGGGAATTCGAGGATCGTAATTCGTGGGCCCTTTTGGCCCTGCCGATGGGGGCGGGGGTTGGCACCGCCGGCGGGGATGGTAGAGCCGCGCCAATGGAATCGGGACCGCAGGTTCCCTCCGCTGATCCCGTTCAAGCCACTCCGGGATGGGCAGGGGTTGCCGTTGGCACCAAAGCCGCCTTGGTGGTGTTGCTCGCTTCGGGCGTGCTGCTGGCGGGATGGTGGCAGATCCATCGTTCGTCCGCCGGAAATGCGCAGACTCCTATTGTGAGCACCCATGGGGAGCCGGAGTTGCAGGCCCCCGTGGCGCTTGCATCATTGGACATGGAACAGGCCGAGAGGGGAAGCGTGGAGGTCGCACCGGAACCTGTCGTCCCCGAAGTGTCGGCATGGGCAGGGCCTCCTCCGGAGACAATGCTTCCGCGGGCTCACCTGCTGAGCCAAAGCAAGTACCGGAACTACGTGGCCGCAACTTTCAGCTTTGAATACGGAACACGGGATGATCCAGGTGACGTGGTTCGGAACGACTGGGATTTGAAGTTCTCCGATCGGGGCTTCCGCGTGAACACGGTCACCGACGATCGCAGCCAAATTTTCGACCTGGGAAAGGTGCGCTTGGCAGATGTGCACCCGGGTCTACTTGATGGGGCCAAAAGGGCCACGGAGACCTTTGCGCCCACATCCCTAGGCCACAGCTATGTGGTTTGGACACGGGACTCGGAGACGGACCTGGTCCATGCCTTCGAGGTCGTGGGGTTGGAACCCGGGGACCATTGCGAACTGGACTGGTACACGGTCAATGGCAATGGCCAAGCCAGTGGATCGTTCCACGATGATGGGGTCGGGCCGTACCTGGTCGAAACTTTTCGAGCGGTTCGGGATCGCCACAACGAAACCAAAGCTTTGGCCCACCCCAGGATTCTACTCCAGGCCCGGGCTGGGCATCAGGGTGGAAATCCCTGCCAGGTGAATGCATTGGGTGAAGCCAACGCCTACTTCGATG
>JARGOW010000610.1:0-1488 GCA_029212955.1 Planctomycetota bacterium
AGATCAACTCACCGGTCGGCACGCGTTCCACTTCCAACGGGCGCTCCGGGCGTGCGGTCATGCCGTAGATCAGTTTCATCGGCGTCGTGCCGAAGCACTGCTCCAGTTGGTCGAGTTCGCCTTGCAGGGCTGCCGTCTGTTGGGGGGTGAAGCGCGTTCCATCGGGGACCACGATGGCGGCCACGGTTTGTTCGCCGGAGGTGCGGCCCACGGCGCGCACGTATTGGCCTTGGAAGCGTCCGGCTTCGACGATTTCGTCCTCCACGATTTCCGCGGCGTCGCGACGCAGGTGGGAGAGGATGAAGTCCAAGCGGGCTTCGTCGAAGAGGCGTGGCAGGTCGGGCTCGACCTTGTCGGTGAACACGCGTTCTCCGCGACCCGCGTGGATCAGGGAGACGTTGGGTTGCAGGTGGCGGAAGTGGAAGGCCACGAAGCGATCGGCGATGTGGTAGCGGCCGCGCCGGGAGCGCAGGGGGTTGGGATCGGTGATGGGTACGATGCGCTCGACCAGGCGCAACTCGCGCAGCACGTGCAGGTACTTGCCCGCGGTGGGAGAATCCACGCCCACGGCCAGGGCGATGTCGCCGATTTTGGTGGCGCCCCGGGCCACGGCGGCCAGGATCGAGTTGTAGGTGGCGGGGCTCGAAAGCTCGGAGCGCAGTAGGAACTGCACCTCGTCGAACAGGTAGCCCTCGGGTCGCAGGACCTCGCGCAGCAGGTTTTCTTCGATGGATCGATCCGTGCGAAAGCGCCGCAAATAGGCAGGCATGCCTCCCAGGATTCCATAGGCGGTCACACTGTCCTGAACCGACCAACCGGGGAAGAACTGGATCGACTCCGTGGGCTCGAGGGGGACCAGGCGACGTTGACCCGTTCTGCGTCCGAATAGCGGTGATTTTTCCGCGAGCACTTCGTTCTCCATGAACGAAACCTGACTGCCGCACAGCACGATCATCAGGGAGCTCTTTTTGCCCCGGGTGTCCCAGAAGCGCTGGATCTGGGAGGTCAGGCCCTTGCTGGATTCGCACAGGTAAGGGAATTCATCGAGCACGAGCACCAGGCGTTGATCCCCGGCACGTTCGGCGGCGAATCCCAGGGCCGTGGACCAGTCGGGGAATTCCATGCCCTCGAGCAGCGGATCGTTGAGCGTGTCCTTCAGGGCATCGCGGAAGGCGCGCAGGTTGTCCTTTTCACGGACCTGGGCGGCCAGGAAGTACACGGCACGGCGCTTCTCGCACAATCGTTGCAAGAGTTCGGTTTTGCCCACCCGGCGGCGTCCGTAGAGCACGAACAGTTCCGGCTCACCCGAATCGGCCAATTCTTGAAGCACACCCAGTTCACTGTCTCGGCCCACAAAAGCATCCATATCAATCCCCTCGATCTCTGGTTTGGCCCGGGGTTTGGCGCGTTGCGAAGGGTCGACTTCGCCGTGGAAAATGCGCCAAGCCTGGAATGGGCCCGAGTACCAAGTGTGCCCTGTGGGTGGGG
>JARGOW010000610.1:1519-2584 GCA_029212955.1 Planctomycetota bacterium
CCCCAAACCTTGCAGGGGTGGAGCGGGAGGGCCTGGTCCCTGCATTAGGAAACCCGTTCAGTAATATACTTGCGGGTAAACTACTGGGGCGGTGTGGGCGTATCGGCTCAGGATGACTTTTTTCTTCACACGAACCGTTTGCGATGCATGGGTGGGCATGGATCCTCCTGCGAATCTGTACCCCAGTTTCCAACCTATCCGCGTGCGCAAAGCCAGCGGGGTCGGTTGTGACCGGGCATTCTCCCCGGGCCCTAGGTTCCACCGGCAGGGAAATTCCTAGGTGTCGTCCGCAGGTTCCAGGAAGCGCAGTCGTCCGGCGGTGCGCTCCACCAATTCACAGGCACGTGCACGCCCCCGGAAACCTCGGCACCATAATCCGGGTCGAGCAAGCTCAAGTCGTGTCCGTGGAGGATGCCCTCCACCGGCCCCGAGCAATCGTAGGGGTAGGCGAAGGCCACGTACTCGGTGATGATTTTGGTCGTGACCTCCACCCGGTCCAAGGCTTGCCCCGCTGCGCCGCCGTAGGCGCGCATCAAACCGCCCACGCCCAATTTCGTGCCGCCGAAGTAGCGCGTGACAACGACCACGAGTTGGGTCAATTCATGGCCTTCCAACTGGGCTAGGATCGGCCGGCCGGCGGAACCGCTGGGCTCGCCATCGTCGCTGCTGCGGTTGGCTTTGCCTTCGGCGCCGGTGCGCCAGGCGTAGCAGTGATGACATGCGTCCGGATACAGATCGCGGATCTTTCGCACGAAAGCTTCGGCTTCCTCGCCACTTTGTACCGGGGATACATCGGCGATAAAGCGCGAGCCCTTGACCTTGTCCGGCTCATACTGAAATGGCGCGGTGGGGGTGCGGTAGGATTCCAAGCGGGTCATGACGGTTAGTTTAGGGCACGGGGGGCGTTTCCAGGTAGGGGCAGGTTCGTTCTCGGGCCCAGATGACCCATGGATTCTGACAATCCATTGGGGTTGCCCAGAATCCGATTGCAGGGCTCACCGTTCTTGGATTGGGGTGGGACAATGGGGGACCTCCTGGGCCGGTTTGCCTGCCGCATACTCTGAC
>JARGOW010000611.1 GCA_029212955.1 Planctomycetota bacterium
CTGACTCCCGTGCATGGCTCCTCGGATGCGAAGTAGCGCCAAATCCTCTGATTCGCGAAAGCTCAGAAGTTCCGCAAGGTACAGGGTGGGGTCATTCACGAAGGACACGGTCAGGTGCCGGGGGTCCGAGCCACGCACCACGTGGTAATTCGTCACCACGATCCCGTCCTCATGAATGACGACCCCGGTGCCACTTCCTGGCCTCATGTGGGTGCTGGATCCCATGCCCAGGATGTTGAAGCCGTTGCTCGACTGCACCCGGGTTTGGGTTTGAATGTATACCACGGCAGGGGAAACGGCCTGGTAGACCCGGGTCGTGGGGGTGACCCGGGGGATGCTCTTCAGGTCGTCCAGGTTGGTGTCTTGCCCGGGGGCGAGGGGGGCCAGTACGGCGAGGGTGGCGAGCAGCTTCAGCATAAATGGGTTCCTTGGGTGGTTTGGGTGCTCGCCCTGTACGCGGCACCCGGCCCCGGGTTAGTGAAGGAATAGGGCCCTGACCTTGCTTTTACCAGGGCGGGGCCCGGGCTGGGGCACGATCCACAGGGTCTGGGTCGGTCCCGGGAAGTCCTGGGGGGGAGGTGGACGGCTGGCTTGGGCGGGCTCCAATCGGCCTTCTTGGGCTCCCAGGACGGGGTCGGGCCGCGTCCGGGCGTATTTTGGGCACAAAAAAACCCCCGGGCGTATGCAAGCGGGGGGTGGTGGACCGCACAAGACTTGAACTTGTGACCTCCTCGATGTCAACGAGGCGCTCTAGCCAACTGAGCTAGCGGTCCTTTTTGGTTGCGGGAGAATAGTGAACCAGACTCTTCATGTCGAGGCTTTTCAGGGAGAGACTTGAGGATAAACTACGCGGCCCTTTTTCCGGCGCCCCATGCGCCCCCCTCAAATCGAAGCAGGTTCCCCGTTGAAGATCGGTGTCGTCAAGGAAATCAAAGTTCACGAGTATCGCGTAGCCCTCACCCCGGACGGGGTGCAGGAATTGAAGCGCGACGGTCATGAGGTCATTTTTGAGGCAGGCGCCGGTATCGGCAGCGGTCTGGATGACAGTGCCTATATTGCAGCCGGGGCGGAATCCCGGCCCGATGCAGCTTCCGTCTTTGCGGAAGCGGAAATGATCGTCAAGGTCAAGGAGCCCCAGCCCGTTGAAGTGGCCATGATGCGCGAAGGGCAGATCATGTTCACCTACCTGCACCTGGCCGCGGACAAGGGTTTGACCGAGGGGTTGATGGCCTCCGGCAGCCAGTGCTTCTCCTATGAAACCTTGGAGGTGAACGGCGGGTTGCCCCTGCTCGAGCCCATGAGTGAGGTTGCGGGTCGCCTGGCCATTCAAGCTGGTGCCAAATTCCTGGAGAAGCCCACGGCCGGCACCGGCGTGCTGCTCGGTGGTGTCCCCGGTGTGCGGCCTGCCCGCGTGGTCGTGATCGGTGGCGGTACCGTGGGAACCAATGCGGCGCGCATGGCGGCAGGTTTGGGCGCCGATGTGGTCATCTTGGACGTGAATCTGGAGCGCATGCGCTACCTGGATGAGATCCTCCCTCCCAACTGCACCACCCTGTTCTCCACTGGCCTTTCCTTGCGGGAAGAACTCAAGGAAGTGGACCTCCTCGTGGGGGCCGTGCTCGTGCCCGGCGCCGCCGCACCCAAGCTGGTGCGCAAGGAGGACCTGGAATTGATGAAGCCCGGAAGCGTGATCGTCGACGTGGCCATCGACCAGGGGGGCTGCGTTGAGACCGCTCGCGCCACCACCCACGATGAGCCCATCTTTATCATCGACGATGTGGTGCACTACTGCGTGGCCAACATGCCCGGTGCCGTGCCGCGTACCTCGACCTATGCGCTGACCAACGCCACCTTGCCCTGGATGCGTTTGCTGGCCAAGAAAGGTCACAAGCAGGCCATTCTGGATAGCGAGCCCATGGCCAAAGCGGCCAATGTGATCGGTGGAAAACTGTGCTACGGGGCCGTCGCGGAGGCCTTTGGCATGGAGTACTCCGAGCCCGCCGATTTGGTTTCCTGAGCCGATCGGGCACGATTCATTCTTGGGGAGAGCACTTTTTGGGTGCTCTCCCCATTTTTTTGTGGTTCCCCAAGCCCCGTCAGCCGATTCACAAAGCATGCACCTGGCCCTTATTGAATCCGACGGCGGGGGAGGCCCCCTCACGATCCTTTTGCTGGCGGTGATCCAGGGATTGGCCGAATTCCTCCCTATTTCCTCCTCGGGTCACCTGGTCCTTGGCCGCGCGGCCCTGGGGCTGCAGGAGGGGGGCTTGGCCCTGGATGTGGCCTTGCATGTGGGCACTCTGGTAGCGGTAATCCTGGCCTATCGGACCGATGTGATTCAGCTATTCCGGGAGTTGTTCCGTGGCCGCCTGGCCATGTGGATCTGGTTGATCGTGGCCACGCTTCCCGCGGCGGTCATTGGGCTGGCCCTGAAAGATAAGGTCGAGTTCGCCGCCACAAAACCCTCCTTCGCGGCCGCCGGACTGTTGGTCACGGCAGCCCTATTGCTGATTGGCGAGTCCCGTCGACCCAAGGGCAATTCCAAACCGGAAGGGGAAATGGACCCCGAGGCCCATTGG
>JARGOW010000612.1 GCA_029212955.1 Planctomycetota bacterium
GTCGTGGTACGTGATCAGATCGACCAGCCCCTGGAAGGGGATGGATTCCCCGTCCCCGGGGTCCGAGGAGGGTTTGAAGCTGGCGGGGCTTTTGGACACGGACCTAGAATGACATGGGAAGTCCCTGATTTTCCAGGGGCAGCCTTTGCAACCGGGGCATATTGCCGATACCCTGCTCGCCGCAATTCTTGCCCGGGATTTTTTGACTCTCCGAAAACCCCCCGGTGCCCCCCGTGTCCCCCGAGATGAAAAACTTCAGCCTGTGATCAAGGTCGCCGTCCGCTCCAACGAGTCCCTCGAAGCCGCCCTGCGCCGCTTCAAACGCCAGTGCAACTACAGCGGAATCTTCCGCATGGCCAAAGCCCGTACGTGGCACGAAAAGCGCTCCGACCGTCGTCGTCGCGAGCGTCGTGAGCGTCTGCGCATGATCCAGAAGGCCACGCGCAAGAACGATCCGAACCGCAAGTTCCGCGTTCGTCGTCGTCGCCAGTCGGCCAAGCCCAACCGCGGCGGTAACGGTGGTGGAAGCAGCAGCTTCGACTCCGGTGACGGCGGCAACGACGGCGGCTTCAGCCGCGACTAGTTAGACTAGGTCTACGCAATACATAGCCGCGAGTGGGGTGCAAGACCCTGCTCGCGGCTAATGTCGTAGATAGCCAATCCGCTTGACCACGAAAGCCGCGCGGATCACTATCCTGGAGCCATGGGCCTTTTCGAAAAGGAACGGGACCTCAACCGTCCCCCGGATCGTATCCACCTGGAAGTGGATGGCAGCTTCTTTCGCTTGAAGGCGAACGAGCTCCACCTGCGCTTGGACCAGTTCCTGCTGGCCCACCTGACCTGGCGTTCGCGCACCTCGATTCAAGCGTTGGTCCGCGACGGTTTCGTCCAGGTGGACCACGCCACTCCCGAGCACCCCAAGGGCGCGGGTTCCCCGCAAACCGAAACCCGTCCCGGCCGCAAGCTGCGCCACGGATCCCAGGTCACGGTGATCATCCCCGAGGAATTGCGCCTGCCCGAACCCGAGGGTGACGTCTCCCCAGTGGACGTGCTTCATCTGGAAGCGGGAGTCATGGTGGTTGATAAGCCGCCGCATGTGCCCGTGCATCCCAGCGGACGCCATACCCTGGACACCATGATCCAGCGCGTCCATGCCCATTGCGCCCGGGAAATGGCAGATGAGCTCGGTTTGGCTCCGCGCCTATCGCACCGTTTGGATCGGGAAACCAGCGGCGTTTTGCTGGTGGGAACGCGTACCCAAGCCCACCGGGAATTGCGCCGCCAGTTCGAAGCCCACGAGGTTCAGAAGACGTATCTGGCCCTGGTTTCTGGGGAAGTCCCCGCCGAGAACGGATCGATTCGCTGGCCCATTGGCCCGGATCACCACAGCGCTGTGCGGCTCAAGATGACAGTGACCGAGGATGGACTGAGCTGCCGCACGGATTGGCGCGTGGTCCAGCGCCTTGCGGGTTACACCCTGGTGGAGTGCGACTTGCACACGGGGCGTCAGCACCAGATTCGCGTGCACCTGGCGGCCATGGGGCATCCGATTGTTGGCGACAAACTCTATGGCCCCGACGAGCAGCTCTTCATCCGGGCAGCGGACGATACGCTCACCGAAGCAGACCGGGCCCAGTTGCAAATGGACCGACAGGCCTTGCACCATCACCGGCTCGTATTCAAAAGCCCCA
The DNA here is from genome assembly GCA_029212955.1 of Planctomycetota bacterium. Taxonomy (GTDB): domain Bacteria; phylum Planctomycetota; class UBA1135; order UBA1135; genus NORP259. The sequence continues at coordinate 1,692 of JARGOW010000612.1, forward strand.
AAGCCAATCATCCGGTGACCGTGGAAAGCCCCTTGGCCCACGACATCCAGGAATTCATAGACCAGCTTCCCAACGCTTAATGCCATGAGCTCCGAAGGCCAAAACCACCCGCACCATAGCGACGAGCATCCCCACGTGCACCGCATCCACCGCTCCGGTTGGCTGCGCGCCGCAGTCATGGGCGCCAACGATGGTTTGGTTTCCACGGCCAGCTTGGTCATGGGCGTTGCCGCTGCGCAGGCCGAGCAAAGCACCATCATGCTGACAGGTGTGGCCGGATTGGTAGCGGGCGCCATGTCCATGGCGGCGGGCGAATACGCCTCGGTCAGCACCCAGGCCGACACGGAAAAAGCCGACTTGGAAGTGGAGCGCATCGCCCTATCGGAAAACCTGGAATACGAACTCCAGGAGTTGGCAGTCATCTACCGGGACCGTGGTTTGGATCCGGAATTGGCCCATGAGGTCGCCGTGCAATTGATGGAGCACGATGCGCTCGGGGCCCACGCCCGGGACGAATTGGGCATTTTGGACTGGAATGGGGCCAAGCCTGGTCAGGCGGCGGTGGCTTCGGGCTTTTCCTTTGCCGTGGGGGCCGCATTGCCCCTGGCGGTGGTCTTGGCCGGGTTTACGGAATACCGCATGGCCTCGATCGCTGGATCGACCCTGGTGTTCCTGGCGGTATTGGGTGCGCTTGCAGCCCGGGCAGGCGGCGCGAATCAGCTGGTAGGAGCCTTGCGGGTTACCCTGCTCGGCGGATTGGCCATGGCCGTCACTTCACTCGTGGGAGCCCTTCTGGGGACCACAATTTAGGTTCACGCCGACTGAGTCCAAGCTCGATCGCGAACAGAATGGCCGCCAGTATGAGGCCGCCTGTGGCAC
>JARGOW010000613.1 GCA_029212955.1 Planctomycetota bacterium
CGGATGCTCCAAAAAAAGGGTCAAACGAACAGCACAGATAATCGACTGGACTTAGACTCCAAAAGTCATTGTTCCCGGTACATCCATCATGATTCACGCCAGTTTCGTTGCGGCCATTCGCTTTCTCGTACTGTTGGGGTTCTTGACCCCGTTGGCATTACCAGGCCAGTTGAAGGGGTCGGACCCTGGGTTGTCGGAGAGGTTGAGCGTACTGCCAGCGCGTTACAACGGGCGATTGACAACCCTAGGTTCGGTCGCAGAGTCTGCCCACAGATTTGGCGAATGGGAGGCCAAAGGGGTGAGCTCCCTCGACCTATTGCTGGGGTTCATGAATCAGAGTCGTGAAGTGACTCGGGCACCCTTGTACAAGCTCGAGAACGCGGAATTGGCGGCCATGATCGACCCGGAGGTTAGGGAGAGCGAGGGGCCCTGGTTCTTCAGCCAGGCCCAGGTGATGGGGGCGCGACGTTCTTTCGCTGAACGCTTTGGGGGTGGTGATGCTCCGAGGGAACTGCATCTCCTCATGAAGAGGGTCATGCACACCAGGTCCATCGCCCAGTTGATTCGGGCCGTACCTGCGGATGTATCGCAGCATGGTTGGGGCGCGGTAAAGGGAGGCAAGCGCGCCAAGGGGGAGGGCGCGAAACTCTTCCGCAGCTTGCTCAGGGCCGTTCGTTCCGGGAAACCTGGGAGGGTGGATTCCGCACTGACCCTTTACGAGCAATGGCTGGGAACCGTTCAGATTCCGGAGCCGGCCATGGATTGGTCCGTTCCCGATACGTGGGTGGAGATCGGTCTGCAAGCAGGTCCCCGTGGCGTTTTTAGCGAGACGCGGTCTGTCGGAAGAAAGGTTGCCAGCTTCTATATGGGACCTGAGCAGGAGTGCGCCGGGGGCTTGGTGTATTTCTCAGGGCCAGTGGATTTGGGGAATGTGGAGGACTTCAATCGGCTGATGCTGGGCAAGGCTCCCATGTCCCGCTCCGTTGCAGGAATTCTGTCCAATGGACTGGGTATTCATATCGAGGGCGCTGTCTCCGCTTTCTTGATCCCGCCCACGTGGAACCTGGGCAGGAATCATTCCGGGCAAGTGGCGTCGTGGACGGATGGGGCGGGAACCTGGGTGGCGACCTTGAGGGGCCCGGAGAAAGTGGCCAAGGCAGAGAACGGGCGATTTCTGAAGTTCGTGCACTCGATCAGGGTCGGATCCCGGGACGCGGTTCTCGCCTGGCTTCCCGACGAGCCCGAAGAGCCCCTGAATCCGTTCTTTGGTTCGGCCAGGAAGAGCGTGGCCCTATGGACAACCAAAGAGCATCTCTGGATTCTCCGCTTCCACGATTCGTCACAGTCCCCCGAGCATCTCCTACGAACACGGGAGACCGCCAAAGCACTTCAATGGGAGGGGGAGGAGCCTGGGACCATGATCGCCCCCGCCGACTCGGAGCATGTCACCTGGGAGCCCTACCCGGTCCTTCTCGATTGCGCCGGGGCCTGGGTTTGTCACGAGGAGGGGGGTGGATTGCTAGCCGTGCTCACTCGAATCGAGCGCTGTGACCCCGAACGGTGGATGGATTGCGCGAATGCTCTGGTTGGAATTGCAGGCGCACCCCTTTGGACGGAGGAGCAATGGAAATCCTGGCAAACCACGATCCAGACCGATTTGGGGCAGGTGTTGTTTGTAGGAGATGACTCGAGCCTCTAGCGCCCGGCATCCACCCAGAGGCCGCCGCAATCATGAAAAGGTCACATGGCGGGAATCATGACTATGCGAACCACAATCCTTGTTTGCCTACTGACTCTGATCGGGGTCGGGCTCTTCCTTTGGGCCCAGGACGATAGAAATCCACTCACCGATCAAGGGCCCGGAGGCGGTCCGGCGTTGCAGGCATCCGGTTTGCAGGCCGGGGGCGCTGTACCGGGTGAGCGGGGATTGGCCACGGCGCCGGAGAATCTTCCCGGAGTGCTTTGGGTCGACGGCCAAGTGACCTACCCCGACGGCTTCTCCCCAGCCGCCGATACAAGAGTCTGGGGCAAGGGCGCCGAATGGTCCCAGGGCAATGCTTGGTACGGCGCAAGGGTGGCCGCGGACGGCACCTTTCGCATGGCATTTGCGGAGGGAACCGAGGCCGGTTCCCTGTTCCTGCAGGATCCCCGTTGTTGGTCGAGGGAAACCAGATTTCGCGCATGGCTAAAGCAGGACATCGCCATGGAGGCGTTTCCAGGTCAGCCCCAAGTGGTTCAGGTTGAGGGAGTCGGAGTGGACGTTGACGAGCTGCACTATGTACTCGAGTCCACCGGTATGCGGGGTACGCCCCTGTTCACCAAGGGGGAGCACCAATACCGCTTCGCCTTGGAGACCAACGATTCCGTGGAGCTCGTGGTAGACAAGGTCGAGTTTCCGGTGGCTAAGGCAAGAATTCGAGGTGCAAAATCGCAAGACGAGGCTAGGCACTACCTGCTCATTCAGGCCCCGGCGACGATCCATGGAACCCTCCTTGTACCGGAGGGGACTGTGGCATCCTACCCCTGGGTCTTGGCCGAGGCATTGGGGCCAGCGACCCCTCGACGTGGC
>JARGOW010000016.1:0-8477 GCA_029212955.1 Planctomycetota bacterium
GGCGCAGGAGCGTCGCGGCGGCGGAAGGAATGACGGTCAAGGAAACGATCAGGGACAATCCCACCGCAGCCATGATGGCCAATGCGATGTCCCGGAACAATTGACCGGCCGAGTCCTGAATCAACAGGATCGGAAGGAAGACCACCAGTGTGGTTAAGGTCGAAGCCAGGACGGCACCGGCCACCTCCTGGGTGCCTTCGATGGCCGCGGCCTTGATACGCTTTCCCATCTCCATGTGCCGGAAGATGTTCTCGATCACCACGATGGCGTTGTCCACCACCATGCCCACGGCGAAGGCCATACCCGCCAGGGACACGATATTGATGGTTCGACCCATGGCCACCATGACCATGATCGATGAGATCACCGAGATTGGAATGGAGATTCCCACAATGCCAACCACTCGCATGGAGCCCAGGAATAGCAGCAGCACCAATACCGCGATGGAGCCACCGATCAGAATGTTTGATTGCACCAAACCGATGGCGTCCTCCACATAGGTGGTCGCATCGTAATCCACGATCAACTGCAAGTTTCCGTTCATACCCACGCGCTTGGCTTCCATCTCGAGCAAACCGCCAGGGGCGTTCAAACGATCGAATTCCGCGCGCAGATTGCCCATGGCCTGGAGCATGTTGGCTCCGTGCTCCAGGGTGAAGTTGAAGTAGGGCATGTAGTTGCCCCGGGAGCGCGCCCAGGTGGTAGCTTCCTTGTAACCCACTCGTATTGTGGCCAGGTCGCGCAGGTAGATGGGGCCCGAGGCCTCCCTGCGAATGACCAGGTTGCCCACTTCCTGTGTATTGACGAAGCGACCGATCGACCGGATTCGAATGTCATTCTTACCCTCGGGCAGCTTGCCCCCCGAGTAGTTGTCGTTGTTGAGGTCGATGGCGGACAGCAGTTCCGAGTAGGTCACCCCGCGACGCACCAGCTCGGCGGGGTCCACGACCAGGTGGATCTCCTTCTCTCGGGTGCCCATCATGCCCACTTCGCTGATGCCATCGATACGCTCCAAGCGCGGCACCAGTCGACGTTCCATGAAATCGTGCATGGTGCTCATGTCGTAGTCGGGGTCCGACGAAGCAAACGCCACCCACGACATGTAATCCCGGGTTTCAGGATCCAAACCCTCGACGACGGGTTGCAGCACGCCCACGGGATACCCGGGAACCTCGTCCAAGCGTTGCGCCACCTTCGCAATGGCGGCCTGGATGTCCGTTCCCGTTTGGAATTCCAAACGCAGCTCGCCCAGGCCAGCCTTGCTGGTGCTGGTCATGGAGGAGAGCCCGGATAGGTTGCCCAATCGCTTCTCTTGTTCCTCGATGATGTCGCTCTCGACCTCATCGGCCGATGCGTTTTCCCAGAAGGTGTTCACCGAAATGACCACCGATTTGACCTCCGGGGTCATCTGGATCGGGACCTGCAAGATGGCCATCAATCCGCCGACCAGGGCCAGGATCACGCCGACCACCACGGTCTTGGGTTGGCGTACCGCCAATTGAATGAGATTCATGGGAGCGTGGGGCTACTTGGAATCGGAGCTTTTTTTGGGAGCGGGGCTCGGGGCGGGATCCCCCGAGGCGTCCCCGTTGGGCTGGCGTTCGGTCGGGGTGACCGGGGTTCCCGGATAGAGGCGTTCGTTGCCCTCGGTGACCACGCGGTCGCCGGGCTTGAGGGAGTCGGGAATCATCGGCTCCACGGCGAATCCACCGTCGGTTCCAAAGAGAATGCGCACGGGAACCAGTTCCGTCATATTCTCCGGGCCGATCTTGGCAACCAACGAGTTGGTTCCGCGGCGCAGGATGGCGTCCTTGGCTAAGACCATGTGCGGCGTGCGTTGACCCAGGGGAACCGTGGCCGAGATAGACATGCCCGGCTGCAGTTTTTCAAAGCCAGGCGCGCCGGGTTTCACGTCCAGAATCAACGTGAAGGTTCGGGCGCGTTCGTCCACCAGGGGGATGGTCCGGGGGCGCGATCCCTGGGCAGCCACACCCGATCCTTCCGCCAGGAGTGCTATGTTCTGAACGGTGCTATCGAACCCACCCATGTGGCGTTCGGGCACTTCGATCCATGCCTCCAGAGTCCCCGTGGAAACCAGTGTCACCAATGGATCCCCGGGGCGGATCCACTGACCAATTTCGGCGTGACGAGCGACCACGCGCGCATCGAAGGGCGCGCGAACGGTGGCATCGGCGATCCGAAGCTGGAGCAATTCCCGGTTCGCCTGCAGGGAGGCGATGGACTGGCGTGCGGCCTCGGCCATCGCCTGGCCGACGGCTACGGCCGTGCGTGCGTTGCGCAGATCCCGTTCGGAAACGGCCCCCGAGTCGGCGGCGCGGTTGAGCGCTTCCAGGTCAGCCTCGGCATTGGCCAGGTTGGCTTGGCGCTCCATGACCGTGGCTTCCCCCATGGCAAGGTCGGCTTGAACCTGGGCCAAGCCCATTTCTAGGCGGCGACTGTCGACCCTGGCCAGCACGTCCCCCTTCTTGACCGTATCCGCCTCGCGCACGGACAATTCCAGCAGGGCGCCCTCTTCGAGGGCGGCCATGGCGCTCGTCGACCGAGCTCGGAGGCTTCCGATGAAGCGCTCGGTAGGTTGGGTCGAAGCAAGGGCCACGGGCTCCACGATGACGACCTGCTGGGCCGTCGCGCCGGTGGACAGCAGGGCAAAAAAGGCCAGGCTGAAGATTATAAAGGGCGAGGTATGCATTGGATTTTGGGGGTTCTGGCTCCGTTTCGAAACCATCGGTTCCGGTTTCTACCACCTGCTGCCCCTTGGGCAAACCCTTTTTGATAAGAAACTTGCGGTTTCGTATTATTTGCCATAGCTTGAACCCAGAGCCTACCCAGGCAGCCATCACCGTGACCCCCGAACAGACCCGATCCCCAGGCCGACCACGCTGCGAGAACGCCCACCAAGCCCTTCTCAACGCTGCGCAGGACCTATTACGCGAAGTCCCTCTCTCGGGGATTACCAGCGCAAGCCTGGCGAAGCGAGCTGGGGTCAGCAAGGCCACGCTCTACAGGTGGTGGCCTTCCAAGGAAGCCATCCTGCTAGAGGGCTACTTTGAGGGCCTCAAGGTCACCTGCGGAGCGCCCGAAACCGAGGACGCCATGGTCGACCTGCGCGAGCACATTCGCCAGGCCTACCACGCCATGGCGGGCCCCGACGGCGTCATTTTCGCCTCCCTCATCGCAGACGGGCACGCCCACCCGGAGATGCGCAAGGCCCTCAATGACGAGCTCAATTCCCCACGCTGCGAGGATGTGGAACACCTTCTGAAGCGGGCCGTGGCTGCGGGACAACTGCGTTCCGACCTGGATGTGCCCCTGGTAGTAGACCAAATTTTCGGCCCCCTCTTCAGCCGCTTGATGACGGGCCAGCCCGTGGAAGAGGACCTGGGGGAACGGGTGTTTGAAATGCTGCTCCAGGGCCTGCTACCGACCCGATAAGCGCTCGGGTACGCCCCACCGTGCAAGGGTTTTGTGGTGGCCTTGTGGAAGGAGCCTGTTGATGCCTAGCATCCAAAACCATGGAAACCGAAAACGTAAGCCGTAGCGCCATCGTCGAGCGATTGGTCGAAGAACTATCCGGTTGCAAGTTTGTTCTGGCTGCCTGGCTCGGCGGTAGCGAAGCCACCGGACGCACCGACGAGTGGTCCGACATCGACATGCAAATCCTGTGCGAGGACGGCGAGGCCGAAAGCACTTTCGCGGCCATTCACCGTGGGGCCGAGTCTTTCGGGCCCATCGTGCACAGGTGGCGGCTCCAGGAACCGACCTGGCATGGCCACAGCCAGGAATTCTCCCGGGTTCACGGGGCGGGCAACTTAGCGGATTTGGACATTGTGGTGTTGCAGCGCAGCACACCGGGCCGCTTCCTCGAACCCGAACGCCATGGACAGCCAGTGGTGCTTTTCGATCGGGAAGGGCTGGTGCAGCCGGAAGCCTTCGATCGTCTCCCCCACCACAAGCGCATGGCCACACGCTTGGCCACCATGCGGGACCAGGTTCCGCTCTGCCAAGCGATCCTCATAAAAGCCATCCGCCGCGGGCTGCCTGCCGAGGCGCTCTCATGCTATCTGAGATTCGCCCTTTCTCCTCTGGTCGAGCTGTGGCGCATGCGCCATTCTCCGGACGTGTTTGATTTCGGCCTACGCTACCTGGACCGGGACCTGCCAGCGGACCTGCGTTCCAAAATCGAGGGATGGTCCCTGCCGGGAAGTCTCAAGCAAATGGAAACGTTCCGAGTAGAAATCGAACTGGAGTTTGCGGGGTGCCTGGCCGAGCTCGATCGCGGCAGCTGGAAAATGCCAAGCACCTGCGAAACTCGATAGACAAACCACCCGGTGCTGCCGGCTGGTTTGCTATCGAAGGGGTTGGGATTGTCCCAGACTCAATACCAATGCAAGTCCGTGCCCTCCAAGGCGTGCAGGCCCTCGGTTCGTCCGCCTGGGGTTTTCTTCCACCAGGTTTTGTAAGCCCTGCGGGCCTGGGCGAGCATTCGCAGCTGAACCCCGGGCTTGATCCCGCTTTCCAAACTCACCTTCTTTCCGAGGAGGATCGGATTGAGGGAGGGCAGATTGCCCCCCTCTTGCAGACCTTCGATCAACCACAGGGCCACGATGCCTTCCAGGCAAGTGCTTTGGGATTGGGATGAGAACGGGTTGTTCGGAAAGTTGGTCAGTTCGCGTTTTGACTTGGCCACCTCCAACAGGGAAGGAATGTCCTCCCACTGGAGTTTGGGAAACCACTTGTGATCATATTGACCCGCGTGCATGGACTCGAAGAGCTTCTGCACGCGCGGGTTGATCTGCTCCCTGGGCGACGCATAGTGCAGGATGATCGCAAAGTCCTTGCCTTCGGTGGGCGCCGCCGAGGAGATCAAAGCCGCGCTGCCCTCGGGCAAGGTAATGACCGAATTGAGTTTGATGTGATCGACTTCAGGTAGGGAAACTTCCACCTCCTGACCCGCCCCCGACCGAATGCGGGTCTTGACCGTGGGGATCGGTCGCTGCAGAACGGAAAAACTCACATCCAGGTCGAAGCGCACCACGCCCCCGGGCACGGGAACACCGCGCACATCGATCATGACTCCCTCCTCGATGACTTCGACCACGGGATCCAGGATTTCCATGCTGCCTGGCTCCACGATTTGAAGGATGTAATCCGACACATAGGAAACCTGGCTCATGGTCGAGATGCTGGATGTCTTGCGCGACTCCAGGGTGATCTGGGGCGCCGTAACCATGGAGACTTTCTCGCTCTTCCGAAAGCGTCCTAGCATCTCCTGATAGCTCTCCAGACTGTCCACCGTGACCGATGCCTTTTCGATTCCCAACTCGGCCAGGTGCCCGGCGGGGACCTCAACCAAGGTCATCAAAAGGGTCAGAACCGGAGGGCTGCTCAACTGGGCGGCGATGAAGTCGCGCACAAACTCGTGGGACAGGTCCGCACCCGTAACTAGAATGCGCCCACCGGATTCCGCCTTGATCGACTTGAGGCCCCGCTTGCGCTGGTCCATGACCTCGAGCAGCACCGCCACGAAATCCTGGGTGGCTTTCAACTCAGGGCCCGGGTCGAGCTTGGAACGATGTTCGATGAGGAGTTCGCCCACGTCGTAGTAGCGGGCCAGCAGCCCCTCGGACAAGCGTTCCTGGGTCTCCTGGGTGCCTACGACCACCCGGTCCTGTGCGGGCGCCAGCGGGGCAAGCGATGTGCAGGCCAGGGCGGCCCATGTGATCCAATGAGTCATGATTAGAAGGTCAAGTTGGCGCTCCGGGGTGCGGATCGCGTTCGGGTGGAAGTGAAGGTGTGGATGGTGACGCGGGGCTGGCCCGCATCGGATTCGGAGTCGAGCAGGGAGCCTGCCAACTCCCCCACATGGGGTCTTTGGCTCTCAATCTCGAATTCGTAGGAGAGGATCGCACCCGAGGGTGAGTGTGCATGTGGATCCTTGGGCGTTGTGGTGGACCCGTCGGAGTGGGAAGCCACGGGAACACTGGGCACCGGATCCGGGGCCTGTTTCCACAGGGACGGAACCGTGGCAACCAGGGCGGCTGCCGCCGCCAGGGGTAGAATCGCCAACCAGGGACGGGAGCGTGTCTTGCCTACCGGTGAGTGGGAGTCCAGGGCACCCAATTCGGACTCTAGCTCCAGGATACGGTCCATCTCCCCCATGCACTCGGGGTGTTGCACCAACCAATCGAGCAACGTTTCATCCGCGCTTGGCATGCGCCTGTTGTCAAAAGCTTCGTGGGCTAGCCGCCACAGTTCGGCTTTGTTTTCAGGGGTCATGATCTACCTCCGGAAGGTTTGTTCTTGGCCAGGGCTTGCAACCTGCGACGTGCGCGATGAAGGTGCGACTTTACGGTTCCGACCGGCAGAAGCAGGCTGTTGGCGATGCCTTCAACGGTTTCCCCGCCCAGAGGAAATCGCCTCAGAATTCCGCGCTCGGGTTCGTCCAAACGCCCGAGCCACTCCAAGACCTGCTGGCCCGGGTCCAGTGTTTCCTCGGAAGCGGGTTTCGCAGGGCCATCCGATTCCACCAGACTCTCGGGCCGTGGTCCCTCGGGGGAAGCCAACAAACGCGTGCGGTGGTCCAAGAAAAGGCGCAAGAGAATGCGCTTGAGCCACGGCAGCATGGGCCGGGTGCCCTCGAAACTCGACTTTCGGGCCAGGGCTCGCTCCAGGGCATCCTGGACCAGGTCCTCGTAGTCCCGGTGGGCTCCTGCCAATCCCTTGCCCGGCGGAACCAGCCGTCGCGCATACTCAACAAGCTCAACCCTGGATCCGGCCAGCCGCGCCTCGAAGGATCGAGCTGGCTGCTGGGGCGGATTTTCGGGGCGGGGAAACGTCAAGCTGGCGATCCCGACAAGGGGTAGGCGGTGGTCCACACCTCCAGGTACCGACCGGGTCCGCCACAGGTTGCAGCTTCTTCCGGAAAAGGTTCCGCCCCCTTTAGTACCCGGGATCCATCGCAAGGGGAAAGTCCATGGGAGCCCGGGTTGGGGCGGTTTTCCCGGCCCCAAAAGAAACGGGCCACCCCGACTTCCTTGTTCGCCCCAGGGGGCGAAGGAAGTTGGGATGGCCCGTCCATCGAAACCGGTGGGCTAGCTTTCGGTGCCGGCGGCCTTTTCCGCTGCGCGCTCGGCCTCGCGGTCCCAGCTGTCTAGCCAAAGACCAAAGGTCTTCTTGAAGGACTCGCTTTCCGGGTCAAACGTTTCCTTGCTGTAGGCGCCCGCTTTTTCGCGAACCAGGTTGGAGCGCAACTGGTAAACATCCTGGGCCTTGAGGCCGGAGAGCTCGGGGTCGCGCTTGTCCGCAAGGCGAACCAGGTACGTGGCGGTGCCGGACAAACCAGGTCCCGGGGGCGACAGCATGCCGTCGTCCATGACGTACAGGTCACGTTGGGAGCGCAGATGGCGGCCCACATCGGTTTGCAGTTCCGCATCATCGTTGACGGACTCGCCACGGGCCAGGTAGGGGCGCTCGATGATGGTCAAACCTGCGGCATCCACCGCGGCTGCAAAGGCAGCACCGTCGACGACTACGGACTCGTTCAGCTTGATGGGCTGGTCCTCACCCTCGGTGGTTTCCTCGGCGGGCGCAAACCCGTCGTAAATCCCCTGGAGCGTTTCCAAGGCCAACTCGGAGGCGTGCTCCTCGGCCCACATGTCGATCACCTCTTCGCGGATCTCCGCGAAGGGAGGTTCCTGGGGCTGGACCTTCTTGTGTACGTATCCGAAGACCATGGAGGATTCGTTTACGATGACCGCCGTGCTGTAGGAGTCCACGCGCAGGAATCCAAACTGGTTGGCACTCTCGATGCTTCCCCAACCGGCTCGCTCTTGAACCTGGGTCCGGGTCAGCAATTCTTCGGGCGCATCGAAGGTCAAACCGAGGGATTCGGCTTCCATTTGGAATTCGGGGGAAGCGAAGGTGGCGTCCTCGCGGGCCTTGGCCGTGCGCTCCTTCAGATCCGCCAGGAACATGCCCAGGGCCCGGAAGACCTGGGAATCCTGGGTAGCGCGGTCCTTGACCTCTTCGAAGCTCAGGTAGAGGTCATCGCTGGCCTCTTCCCCTTCGGCGGGCTCGGGGCGCTTGTATCGGGTGGTCGTGTACCGGTTGTAGAAGCTCTCCGCTTCGGCTTCGGCATCCCAGCCTTCGGGCAAGGGATAGCGATCCAACAGATTGGTGGAATCGAATTCCTGGCTACCGTCCAAGTAAGCCACGTGGGGCATGACCTGGTCTTCGGTGAACAACTTGCGCTGCTTCCAAACCGGGAGAGCGTGGTACCAATCGGTCAATGCCGCATCCTCGGGAACATCGGCGGCTGCACGATCCTTGTATGTGGCGGAATCGATCTCGACCACCTGGAATTGGAATTCCGGGTTGCGTTCCTGCCAAGTGCTTTCCACGTCGGAGGGGTCGGCGGCCATGTACACCATGCTCTCAACCATGTTCCGGAACTTGCT
>JARGOW010000016.1:8512-17116 GCA_029212955.1 Planctomycetota bacterium
CCCATGAGAAGGTCGGATTCCAATTCGCGAACCGAAGTGCGGAACTGGGCGGCGATGGCCTTGCTCTGGCCACCGGTCCATCCATTCGACGTCAGGCGCTTGACAAATTCACGGTTGGAAACTTCCACGCCATTGTCCAGGGCCAGTCGGTTCAGGATGAGCATCAGGACAGCGTCCTCTTCTTCGATGCCGGGGCGCTGTTCGTTGGCACGGTTGATCGGCCGGTAGAAACCCAGGCTCGCCAAGGTGTCCACGGTTTTCATGGCCTGCATCAACTCGCTGCGGTGGACCTCCAATTCGGAACCGCCGGGGGGCGTCCAACGCATGACCACCTCATCCGTCGCTCCTCCGCCGCCGCCACCGGCGACCGACGAGAAGAGATCACCCACGGTGAAGATCAGGAGGACGAAGAGCATCAAGCCCAGCATCATCAGGTAAGTGACCCGACTACGTTCCTTGGGCACGATGACAAAATCATCCTCGTGACCAGCGGCAGCAACGTGAACTTCGGGGGAATGGACCTTTTGGTCCTTGGATTTGGAGTCTTTGTTTTTGGACATCAGATCGCATTCTCCGGCGCAACTATCTGCGGGAAAAAGGGCTTAGGAGTCTACGCGGACCCCCGCATGGGGTGCAAGCAAGACCTAGGAGCCCATCCAAAAATAGCCGGTTTCCTGGAGATCGGCTGCGGAGCCCGGGAAATGCCCAGGGTTCCAGCCAAGGGCCAGTGGGCCCTGTGGGGCCAATCCGTCCCGCCCGGCTAGGGCTAGTCCCGGGCCAATTCGGCGTCGCGGGGCAGGTCCTGCACGTTCTGCAGCCCGAAACGGTCCAGGAAGTCCTTTGTGGTGCCGTACTCCAGGGGATTTCCGGGCACGTCCGCCCGGCCGGAAACCCGCACCAGGCCCCGGTCGACCAGGGACCTCAGAATGGGACCGGCCTGGACCCCACGGATGGCCTCGATCTCGGCCTTGGTCACAGGCTGGCGGTAGGCCACCACGGCCAGGGTCTCCAAGGCAGCGGCGCTGACCCGTTCCACGGGAGGACCCGATAGCAACCCCTGCACGACTTGACCCATCTCAGGGGCGGTCATGAGGCCATAGCCCCCCTTGATCGAGCGCACCTGCATGGGCAGGTCGGCGGCTTCCAGACGTTGTTCCAGGGTGATCAAGGCATCCTTGACCCGGCCCTTGCGGGGGCGCTCCAGCAGTTTGACCAGCTTGCCGAGGGTCAGGGGTTCCACCGTCACGAACAGCAGGGCCGCTAGACGGCGCACCAGTTCATCGTCGTCCAACTCCTCACCCGGACCCAGTTTCGGGTTGGATTCCTCTTCCTCTTCTTCCGCCCCGTCCGGTGCTTCCCCTTCCGGTGCATCCTGCGCCTCTTTCTCAAGGCTCCCATCGGAGGATCCTTGAGCCTCTTGCGGCTCTTCCCCCTGCCCGGCATGCTCGGCATCGCTGCCGGTTTCTACCAGGGAAGTCTCTTCGATCTCGGGTGCGTTGGCGTCCATGGAATCCATGCCCCCAGCATCCCCTGCCCCGGCGCAGGGATCAAGCCCGAGCCCCCGGTTCCTTTGGTCCAGGCCGAACCATGGGCTCCCCAGGTGTCCCCAGGCCTATTCGCCGGCTGCGGCGGGTTCCCCGACCATGCGCAAAAGGGCGCTCGTGTCCACCTCGTAGCGGGCGGACACCATGGCTTGCCACTGGAGAAATTCCAGGTCCTCGATGGGAAGGGATTGCAGACTGGCCTCCACCCTGGGACCCAGATCGCTCCAGGGCCCCGGTTTTCCAGGTACGACAGCTTCCACCTGCAAGTAGATGTGCCGTCCATTTTCGACCAGGGGCCCACCCACTTCCCCGATGGGCGTTGCAAAAGCCAACCTGGAAATGGCGGCCTGGGAGCGCACGATCGGGGGGATCGCCCCCCCATCCTGGGCGGAAGGGTCCTGGGAGAATTGGGTCGCCAGGTCACCGAATTCGCGGCCCATGGTCAAACCGGCCTCCACGCGATCCGCTTCGGCGCGGGTTGGCACCACGATCATTTTCGCCCGGACCGATTCGCTCTCGAGGGTGAAAGCCCGGACACAGCGCTCGGCCAACAGGTCCAACACGCTGCGCGCTTCCATGCGCTGTCGATAACGGGCCGGGTCCATGCCCAACCGCGATTCGATGAAGCGGTCCATGGTGAGGCCCGGCGCACTTTTCTGGACCTCCTGTTCGTAGTCTGCGACCAACTGATTCCACTCGCGGGCCACCAATTCAGGCGGGAGCCGCAGTCCCAACCGGCTGGCCTCGGCCCGTACCAAACCATCCAATACCAGTCGATCTAGAAGCCCTCGCACGGCGGTGCTATCCCGAAACATCCAGGAGGCCAGGAGGTCCTGGGCGGTGATTTCCTGGCCAGCGACGGTGGCCACGGTCGAGCCGGATGGAAGGGTCGCCGGCGCGGCAGATTCTTCGAGGGTCTCCTGCCAGGTGGCGGGTTCGGGCTCCGAATGGTTCTCGGGCTCGGGCCCCCTGGCTTTGTCCTGGTAGACCGCGCGGGTCTCCTCCAAGCTTGGGCGCTCCTGTTTGGGCGCGCCGGCGCAGGCCACCCACAGGAGCGACCCTGCCCACAGCAGCCAAGGGTTTCGAACCATCAACGGAACCTCACTCGGCGCACGATCCCCACACCCTGGCAGGTGTGGCAGCGACTCAAGCGACCGCCCTGGCTCGCTTGGTTGCGGGTCACGCCGACCTCGACGGTTTCGAGCGCACCGTTGCCTCCGCAGGTACGGCACAGGTGCGCTACGGCGGGGCGCACTTCAAACTCGCCGGAGAATTCGACGTAGTACGCCAACAACCACATGGCCTTGGCGTCCAAGCTCATCAAATCCCATGCGGCTTGGCGCTCCTCCACCTGGTCTTTCCTTCCACTGAACGAAGCGCGCGAGGCCCTGCGCTGATTGTCCAAGTAGCGCTGAACCCGGTCCTGGAATTCGGATTGGGGAGTATTCACTTTGGCCGTGGGTTTCTTGTCCTTCTTGCGCTCGGACTTTTCCAATCCCGCTTTGGCGCGATCCTCGCCCAACAGCCAGGTTCCATTCCCATAGGTCGCCACGTGGAATCGGCCCTTGCGGCGTTGCAACCAGTGCTGCCCCACCAACTCGGGACTGATCTCCGGTTCCAGGTTGCGCACATCGGCCGCCACGGCGTTGCGCAGCTGCTCGGTCCAGTCTCCGTCCATCAGACCGGTGAGCGACTCCATGGTTTGCCCCTTTTGGCGGGCGGCCGCACGGATCATTTGGGTGGTGCGGTAGAACCAACGCTTTTGGATGCGCTCTCCGAGGACGCGTTCCTTCGTGCGTACGACCAGGGCTTCGCCCTTGTTCAAATCATCGATGAGGGGGCTCTTGGGGAAGGTCTGCCGGAATGCGGCGATTTTCTCCATGGCCTGGGGGAACAGGGACCGGCGGCGGAGGCGATCGATCTCTCGCAGACGGTTCAATTGCTCGGCCTGCAGGGCTTTCACGCTGGCGTGCTCCAGGGCCAATTGCCAGCGGCTGGTGTCCTCGGTGCCATCGCGCAGGGCAATGGCCGCAGAGTAGTGCGCCATGGCGTGGGGAAAGTCCAGGATGCGCTCGCAGTATTCGGCCAACTCCACCTGGGACAGGGCGTCCTCCGTTTTGAGATTGGCCAACCCCTGGGCGTACAGCTCCTCGGTGTTGTACACATCCAAGGCAGGAGCCATTTCGCCCCCGGTTACCGAAACCACCCGGTTCTTGGGCACTACCTGGGTATTGCCATTGACCTTCATGAGGAAGTTGTCGCCCTCCTTGGAAAGGATCACGCCCACGATTTCCTGACCGCTCACGAGCACCAACCTCTCCACCGAAATCAGTAGTTCCTCCTCCTCGGATTGGATGTATCCCAATTCGGTTCGTAGGGCCAGGCTCTGCTCGGCCTGCAAGCGTTCCCAAGGCAAGAACACCACGCCACCATGGCGCGCCGAACGGAAGCGCAGTCCCGAGGAATCGTGGCTGTCCAAGAAACCGATGCGCACGCCTCCATCGGGAAAGCGCAGCATCATGGCGTCTTGACCGCGGTCCACCGGGGTACTGGTCGGAGCCCCTTGGGCCCAAGCCGTCCCGCCCATGGCCAGCCATAGCAAGAGTCCAAACAGGGGTGTGATGCGTCGTTTGAGTGTCTTCATGTTTCGTTCCTACCTAGCCTATTTCTTGCTTGTGAATCGTTGCCGCATGCGCTGGGCGAAGGACCTTTGGCGCAGGAGTCGTGTTTCGTAAATGCGCGAGCGGCGGACGCCCCGGGTTTCGAAGGAAACCTGGATGCGCACTTCGTACTCCAAAGGACCGCCATCCTCCGCCTCGGGACTCCCTTCCACCGGCACGGCCACCACGCTGTACTTGGCCCGCGGAATTCCGGGGACCTCTTGGTCGACCAGGTCCACCGGCTCCCCGGGCATGCCCGTTTCGTCGGCAGGGAACAGCCGGACCTCCAGATCCGCAGTCACCGATTCGATCACGTTGGCCGAAGCTGTGCGAAGTTCTGCCGCCTGGGTCAGGGCCGCACCAAAGGTGAAGAGCCCCAGCACGGAGGTCATACCCAGTGCCAGAATGCCCACGGCGAGAATCACCTCAATCAAGGTGAATCCGGCCTGTTTGCTGGCTCCTCTTGTGTTCTGAAAGGCCTTCATATCAACGCCACTCCTGTCGCGAGGTGGGAATGGTTACCCGCGTTTCCGTAGGGTGACCATAGCGAATCTTGGATTCGGAGTCGTGCAAACTGGGCAAGGTCCCGCGTTGACCGCGCTCGACCACGACCCGGTCCCCATCCCTGGACACCAACCGCATCCATTCCTTTCCGATTCGGATGAAGGACCCGACCTTGCGCGGCATGTTCTCACCCCGGCTGACCTCAAAGGAATTGACTTCACGGTCCAGGGCCTGCACGAGGAAGGGTGCACGGGTTCTCGATCGGTCGGTTTCCAATTCGATCACCAGGCGCGCCTTTCCGGGGATCAGAGGGCGGCCTTCGATCAGGGGCAAATCCACCGCGGTTTCATTGGCCGCCGCGCTTTGAACGTCGGGACGACCTTGCCCGAGGGCATCCCATGCCACGCGAACCTGTCCGGGAGCCGTGCCCACGTTCCAATCATCCGCGCTGCTATCGGTCCCCACTTCCATGGACCACCACAAAACACCTCCGGTGATGCGCTCCAGAAGTTCGCTTTCGATCGAGCCGTTGGACTCCACGAAATTGGCGTGGAAGAACGAAGCGCGCTCGCCGGTGACCTTGCGCTTGCGTTCCCCGCGCCAGAGTGTTGCCGCTCCAACTTCGCCGTCGCCATCGGGCAGCAGGACCCAAACGCTTTCCACCAACCCCGGGGCGGTGGCCATTCCCAGGTCTTGCAAACTGGGGTCCAACTCGCCCAATTTCGATCCCACCGCCAGGGCCGAGCCTTCACCAAATCCGAGTTCGACAAAGGCGGCGCGCTGCTCCGGCGTCATATCGCGCAGACTCAACCGTCGCCAATCCAAGGCGGAAGGGCGGCGCACCATGCGTAGGCGCGGAAAGGCCCGGTCATTGGCCCGGTCCCCATCCAAGTCAAAGCCCTGCCACTCCAACAGGAAATCCCCCACCTGCCCGGGGTGCACGGTTACCAGATCCTGGCGCAAACGTTGCAGCACGGCTTGACCCCTTCCGGATTCACGCCGCGTATCCTCCGCCCGGGACCACAGCCCCAAGCTCACGTCCACGAAGCGAACGATGGCAAACATGACGAAGGAAGCGAGCAGCACAGCCAGCATCAGCTCCACCAGCGTCATGCCACGCTCCTGCTGCGGGCGGGTGCGATTCCAAAGGGGTGTCATTGGTCCACGCTCCTCAGGACTTCACCCGGAGCCTCGTAGCCCACGCCAAATTTCTTCAATCGCGGGGTGTACTTCCAGCCGTGCTTCGAACCGGTGTTCAAGTCAAAGCATCCGGGTTCGTAATCCACAAAGAAGCGTGCCTCCAAGGCATCGGATACCGCATCCAAGATCCAGGGCTGCTGGTCCTTGTCGGTACCCTTGTCGAGCAGGAAGAGACCTGGGGTCTCCTCCGGATCCCCATCCCAGGGCAAGGCGTCGTGCAGTCGCAAAAGGGTTCCCATGGCCACACCGCCGAAGGGAATGGGCTCGGCCTCGTAGAATACGTCCTCGAACAGGGCTCCGGGTTGATCCACGCGCAGGCCCAGATAGGCGAGCTCGGGCACATCGCTGCGTTCCTGCCAGCGGTCCCAGTAGCGCCAGGGGAAGAAAATCACCGGGGTACCCACCGCAGCGGCTTGGGCGGCGGTGCCGAAGCGACCACGGAACAGGCCGCCGCCCTCCGCATCCGCAAGCCCCACCTCTAGGGAACCGCGGGGCATGACAAACTGTCGTCCCAGCTTTCCGGTGTAATGCAGGAGCTCCTGGCCGATCAGGAGCGTGCCTTCGTTGGGGAAGCGGGTGGGTTCCAACACGGAGATCTCAGAGCTGTCCCCTTCGATTTCCTGGTCGAGCAAACTGACCGGAATGGTCGTCAAGGGATACATCACCGTGCCCACGCTATGGGGACTCGGTGTTGTGCCCAGGAGTCCACGCCCCGCCGCCGCCAACTCCACAAATCCGGTATCGAAGTCCTTATTGATGTAGCAGACGATCTCGTCGCCGATGCGGGCCAGACCCACGTTGTGCGGCAAGGTGTTCAACACTTGGAAATCGCTGCGAACCCGTCCCCGTGAGGTGAACAAGTCCGGGCGCACACGAAGAATCGTCTGGCTGTCCGTCAGGTCCTCGCCCAGCACCAAACCAGACCCCATGGTCGCTTCCGTGGTCATCCCCGAAGCGAGGCCTGCACCGTGGGTCAAGTCCTGGAATACGACCTCGTCGATCACAACCTCCGGGATCGGAAGGCTCGTATCCGAACTCGCCGCGTCCCCGCCAAAGACCACCTGTCCCGCGCTGCTCGGCCGCTCCCCACTCGGGAATTTGGCGATGCGCGGTAGCAATCGCTGATCTTCTTCGCCGCTGGCGCCGGTGCCCGAGGCCGCCACGATATTGGAACTCAGCCCCGTGGCCAAGGCGACCCACAAGCCCCGCTCCTCCAGCGGATAGGGCACGGCCGTTTCCGTCGATTCGGCCGCGGCGCTACTCACATCAAAGTCCTGCCAATCGCGCTGAATCGTAGTGATCGGCGAGGCGTAGGCCCTATGTATGAGGTTGGTCTGCATGCCCGAAGAGGAAACCAAACCGCCCGTCAAGAAAATCGGGTCCTGGGCTCCGGGCCATTGGTCCACCCTCTGATCCACCCGAAAAGTGGGCAACACCGCGGTATTGGCCGCGTGGATTTGCGGATAAGTGTCCGCCACTCCACGGAAGCGCAGGTTGTCCGCGATGGAATTCGTCAAGGGCAGGTCCAATTCCTCGGCCTCACCCCGCTGGGGCTTCCACTGACTTCCCGCTCCCTGTGCCGTCGGTACAACCGCCACGGTTGAGGGAAGCACCATGGGCCCGGGACTACCGCCCAGCAGCCCGGATTGGATTTGGGGCAACTGGTCCGCATGGAACCAGCGCACAATGTTCTCCGCGATGTTCTGATCCAGTCGTACGAGCTGATTGAAGCTGGCTTGGGCAATGTTGTACCGCACCCATTCCGTCAATTCACCCGCCTCGGTATGGGTCAATTGAACCATACGGCCCGCGCCCAAATCTGCGGGAAACATGCTTGCCGGAGAAACGGGAATCGAGATCGGAACGCAATACAGGGAACGTTCCATGAGCTCGTTGACCTGGTTACCGCCCGTGTCGAGCAACGATCCATAGTCGATGAGAAACGCGCGTGCGCCGTCCAGGAAATCCACGCCCAGTTCATCCTGCGCCCCGCGTCGTGCCACGACCAACTGGCTGTCCAGGGTTCCCGAATAGCGGATCACTTCCACCCCGCCAATCGGGGTGTTGTCCGGCGCCGCCGTGACCCGGCCGCCACCGAACTGGGTTCCACTCCAACCTTGAACGAGCAGCGCATATCCGCCACTGGTGCTGAAACCGGCCAAGGCTTCTTGGCCATCCGCATCGGAGGAAGGGTTGTCGGCCAGAACCAATTCCAAGGTGTCCAAATTGTCGGCCTTGATGCCCATCAGACCTTCCACGCCGGCCGTCCCATCGATGGAGATCGCATCCATGCTCCCCGAGCCAAGCCCGACCACCCGTGCCACCCGAAAAGGTCCCAAGGGCCCGCTCAAGCTCGCTTGACCCTGGGGCAAAGGCTCGGGCATGCCCAGGGAGTAACCGTAGTGCTCCACGAGGGTTCCCGCCGGGTGATCTCCACTCAATTCGCCCGTACCAACGCCCACAGGAACCGAGGCCGGATCGCGCTCCTGCAAACGCTGGCTGCGTGCCATGCGCCCACCAAAGCCCGCCATGGGACCGGCTATGTTGTGCTGGCAAACCAATGCGCCTTCGGACAGTACATATTCGACCAGCTCCGAACCCACCCGGGCCACGCCCACGGGGGGGAAGCCTTCGGTGGACTCCACAGAAATTCGCGTGTCGCCCAGGGTGATCGCCGTGGTGGTGAAAGTCATCCC
>JARGOW010000614.1 GCA_029212955.1 Planctomycetota bacterium
TGAGGTCGTCAAAGAGGATCACATTGAACGGATCCGCAACAGCCACGGTCAGAACGTCTCCGTTCTTCGACAGGGGAAGGATCAGGTGCTCCTTGCAGGTGGCTTTCTCGATGGAATCGAGCGCCATGGGATCGGGTGTCACCTCGTTCAGGTTCACCGGCGGAACACCCGCGGAGCGCCCGAAGACCTCCATGAGCGAATCCTCTTCCAGGATGCCGTCCTCCATCAGAACGCCAATGAGGTCTCCCCCCTTGGCGATCGCGGCGGACCACTCCTCTTCGGATACCAGGCCCTCATTGAGCAGCAGGCGTTTGACTTTTGCGGAGACTCCGACCATTAGGCGGCCCTCACTGCCGTGCGCAATTCACCCGGATCTGCGAGCGCGTGCTCGGCGTCTTCGAGGCGAACCCGACCGCTGGAAACTAGACTGGCCATGCTGTTGGCCATGGTCGTCATGCCCAAACGGCCACCGGTTTGGATGTGGGAGTAAATCTGGTGGGCTTTCCCATCGCGCACCATGGCGCGAATGCCAGGGGTTGCCAGCATGACTTCCATTGCCAAAGCGCGACCGCGCCCCGAAGCAAGTGGTAGTAGGGTTTGACTCAAAACCGCCTGCAGCGAGAACGAGAGCTGGGTGCGCACCTGGTCCTGCTGGAAAGGAGGGAACACGTCGATGATGCGGTTGATGGTCTGCACGGCGTCCGAGGTGTGCAGGGTTCCGAAGGTCAAGTGACCGGTCTCCGCCAGGGTCAATGCGGCTTCGATGGTCTCATGGTCTCGAAGCTCACCCACGAGCACGATATCGGGGTCCTGGCGCAGAACACTGCGCAGGGCGGGCCCAAAGCCATCCGTATCCCCACCGATCTCACGCTGGGTGACGATGCAGTTCTTGTGGGGGTGGTTGAATTCGACCGGATCCTCGATCGTGATGATGTGGTTCTGGCGCGTTTGATTGATGTGATCGATCATGGCGGCCAAGCTCGTGGACTTACCCGAACCCGTCGCACCGGTCACCAGAACCAAGCCCTGGCTCATGCAGCAGATGCTCTTGGCCACTTCCTCGGGCATGCCGAGGTCGGTAAAGTTCGGAATCTTATCCGGAATGGCGCGCAACACGCAGGCCACGGAGGCCTGCTGGTAGAACACGTTGACACGGAATCGACCTAAACCGTCCTGGGCGAAGGAGCAGTCCAATTCGTGATCCCGGTCCAGACGCGCGATCTGGTCGGAGGTGAGAATGCTGGTGCCCAGCCGACGGGTGTCTTCACCGGTCAGGGGCGCCGTCTCGACGGGCAACAGCACGCCATCCACACGGATGCGGGGTGCGCTGTTTACGGAGATGTGCAGGTCAGAGCCTCCCTGGGCAATCATTAGCGCCAGGAGTTCTTCCATTGTGATCATGGGAATGCCTATAGAGTTGGGGAACCGCAGTTGGATCGACCCAACCCCCCTCCCAGGTTGAGCTTCCCGCCCGGAAAGGAACCTAGAAATGAAAGCGCCGAGCCCCACTTCGGGACTCGGCGCGTGCACCCGGAAAATATTTCCGGGTGGGCACAGCTATGGAGTGGGTCCGATCCGTGCACGACCTCGGCTTCCTGGTTGGCAAGAATCCGCTTCTGCTCGGCCCTGGGCATGGGAGCGAACCGGTCAAAGCCCATGGAGAAGGCCCCTTCCCCTGCGGTCTGGGATTTCAACTCCCTGTGGTAACTTTGCATGGTCGCCAGGGGAACCTCAGCTTTGATCAAGGTCACATGACCGGCTTCCTCCGTGGTTTGATCCACCACATGGCCCCTGCGGTGGCTGGTCACATCGCTAAAAATGATGCCCGCCATTTCCGTGGGAACGTGGATCTCGACGGCCATGAGCGGCTCGAGCAAAACGGGTGAGCCTTTCTCGACCCCCTCGCGGAACGCCATGGCGCCCGCGTGCTTGAAGCTCGCTTCGTCCGAGTCCACCGCGTGGAACTTGCCGTCGTACAACTCCACTTCCACATCCACCACTTCACCCGCTGCGATCACGCCGCGGTGGGCTTCCTCGCGGATTCCTTTTTCCACGGCCGGAATTAGGTTGCGGGGAATGGCTCCCCCGACCACCTTGTCCACAAAGACGATGCCGCTACCCGGCTCGCCCGGCTTCACGCGAATATGGCACTCGCCAAACTGACCGCGTCCTCCGCTTTGCTTCTTGTGCCGGCAGTGGGCCTCGGATGGTTTGGTCACCGACTGGCGGAATGCGATCTTCGGAAGGCTCGTTTCGCAGGCCACGTGGAAGCGGCGCTCGAGGCGCATGAGCATGATCTGCAAGTGCAGGTCGCTCATACCGTGCAAGACCAATTCGTGCGTATCGGTGGTGTGCTCCACTTGGAAGGAAGGATCTTCCACGGTCAACTTGCCAAGCGCTTCACCGATTTTTTGTTCATCGGCGCGGGACTTGGGCACTGCGGCCAGGGCCACCATGGGCCTTGGAACGGCGGGGGTTGGCATGGGCGGAACATCCTTGCCCGAGGTACTGAACGTATCCCACGAACTCAAATGCTCTACCTTCGAAAAGGCCACGATCTCCCC
>JARGOW010000615.1 GCA_029212955.1 Planctomycetota bacterium
GATTTGCAGGCGGCAGGACCTTTTACGGTGTTTGCTCCTACGGATGCGGCATTTGGTGCCTTGCCGGCTGGAGTCCTCGATGATTTGCTGCTTCCCGCAAACCAGGCCGACCTCATTTCCGTGCTGTTGTACCACGTTGTTGCCGATGAATTGACGGCCCAGGAAGTCCTTGGTTCTGCAAGTTTGCCCACGCTGCAGGGGGCAGATCTGATGGTGTCCGCCAGTCTGGGCCAGGTGGGCGGAGCCGATATCTCGGGTACCAACGTGCTAGCACGGAACGGAATCATTCACGTGATCGACAGCGTCCTGATTCCCCCGGGATTCATTCCTCTGACCATGGAGGGCAGTGATCCCTTGGAGATGGGTGCCATTGGCGATGCTTCCGAATTGGAGAATGAGGCCCAATGGGGCGATGTGCTGAGCCCCCTTTGGAGTGGCGCGTTCGGTTCCCAGCAGATCACCTTTGGGGAGTTTGACGCCAACGGAGGGAGTCCTCTCCGTCCCATCGAAGGCGAAGGCGCTGTACTTCGCACCGATGGACTTGGTGTGAGTTCCAAGTCCTCAGGTTCCTTGACCAACGCGTTGGCCGGTGACCTTCGGGTGTCCTTCGACTGGAAAGTCCTCCCCGCAAGCGTCCAGCTGGATGTGCTGTTCGAAGGTGGACCTGACGCCAAGGGCTCGCTCGTTCTAGCCTTTGAAGATGGAAGCCGGGAAGTTTTGGAGGCCGATTCGAACCGGATCGGTGGCGGGTTCTCTGTTAGCGATTGGCGCCTGGACCGGGCTGGACAGGCATTGATCGGCGCTGATCTATTGCTGAATCGCCCCTCAGGAGCCTCCGGAATCCGCGGGATTCGGATTCACACCTCGGACTTTTAGACCCACCGTCCGGTGAGTTGTGATCCCCTCGGGCCCCTGGAACAGTGTTCCAGGGGCCCATTTACGTCCGATTTCACATTCTCGGCCTATTCCAAGCCCCGAATTTGGATTTGTTTGCATCCGGGAGGGGGTAGGGCGCGAAGACTCCGTTGAGGTCAAGGCGCCATCCAATGCGCCCCCAAGCACAATGGAATTACTCTGCGAGCCCAAAACCCAACTCGGTTGGTCCCACTGGTACGACGAATCTACCCCCGTGCGCCTGGGGGCTTCCTCCTGCCTGCTGGGAGAAATGGTCCGCTACGACGGGGGCCACTGCCGCGATGAGTTCGTGACCGAGATGCTGGGACCCCTGGTCCAATGGGTTTCCATTTGCCCTGAGATGGGGATTGGCATGGGCACGCCCAGGCCAACCATTCGCCTGAGCGAGGACTCAGGGCAGGTGCGTCTGGTGGAGAGCCGCAGCGGGGTCGACCATACGGAGGCCATGGAGTCCTATACCCGCAAGAAACTGGAACAGGTCGGTCCGGCCCAGCTGGATGGTTACGTGGTCAAAAAGAACTCACCCACCTGCGGCTTGCAGCGGATCGCCGTGTATAAGGGGGAAATGAAGTCCCACAAGCGTGGCGTGGGTTTGTTCACCAACATCCTCTGTAGCGATTACCCTGATCTGCCGGTGGAGGAGGATGGCAGGCTGAATGATGCTCGCCTGCGGGAGAGTTTTGTGGAGCAGATCTTTTGCAGGAACCGCTGGAGGCGATTGGTGGACAGCGGTTTGACCCGCGGGAAGCTTGTGGAATTCCACACCGCTCACAAGCTTCAATTGCGTGCCCACGATGAGCGAGCCTATCGAAAATTGGGTCTCTTGGTTGGCAGTGCGGGCACCTTCCCCGACCAGGAATTGTTCGATTCCTACGGGCGTGAATTCCTCAAGTGCATCGCTATTCCGGCCTCCACGGGACGCCACATCAATGTGATGCACCATGCCATGGGGTACTTCAAGGAAGTCCTCCCGAGCGCGGTCAAGCATCACCTGCTGGATACCATCGAGGAATACCGGTCCGGGCACCTGCCTTTGATCGTTCCCCTTTCCTTGCTCGCATTCAACGCCCACCAGCACCAGATCGACTACCTGCTCGGCCAAGTCTACTTCGACCCCTATCCCAGGGAGTGGATGCTGAGGAACCATGCTTAGTACCCATGACAGAACAGATTCCGAATCCTAGGGTCCGAAGGCTCAACGCTTGCCAGGTGAATCCTCGCGGGCGTTTTGTGCTGTATTGGATGACGGCAAACCGCCGCTCAACCTGGAATCATGCCCTGGACCAGGCCCTGGAGTGGTGTCGGGAATTAGGCAAACCCTTGCTGGTGCTCGAGCCCCTGCGCGTGGATTACCCATGGGCGAGTGAGCGTTTTCACCGATTCGTACTCGATGGAATGCGTGACAATCGTATCGCCTTCGAAGCCGCCGGAGTGCGCTACTACCCCTATGTGGAGCGCAAGGTGGGGGAAGGGCGTGGATTGCTCGGAGCCCTGGCCGAAGAAGCGTGCACCGTTGTTGCCGATGACTGGCCCCACGGTTTTGGCCCAAGCATGTTGGATGCGGCAGCCCGTCAAGTTTCCGTACCCTTGCAGGCCGTGGATTCCGTGGGGCTTTGGCCGGTTCGAGGGATGGGTTCACC
>JARGOW010000616.1 GCA_029212955.1 Planctomycetota bacterium
CCGTGGTTTTTGGGATTCCTTTGATTTTCAGGATGGAAGCCCGCCACGCGATCGGAGACACCGCTACACCTTTACCGTTCCAACGCCGCCATGCTTGCGATTCTTTGTGCCCTTCCAATTCTCGCTGCTCCCCAAACCCAATGGTTCGTGGATGTGAGTGGTACAGCACCCGGATCAGGGACCGTGGTGGATCCCTACACGTCGATCGAATTCGCCATCGCCCAAGCGGCGACTTTGCCGGGCGATACGATTCTCGTGGCGCCGGGAACCTACACGGGGGAGACCATCGACTTCCTCGGCAAGGAGCTTTCGATCGAGGCCAGTGCGGGCGCGGGGACCGTCACGGTGCAGGGCCCCTATACAAGCGCGACCGATTCCCACGCGCCGGGGTCCGGCGGACAGGCCTTGATCCGCGTGGTATCCGGTGAGGGCTCCGGCACCCGCATTGAAGGCATTGATTTCACGTTTGGGGCTGGAGAGGACATGGGTACGGAATCCGCAGGCGGCGTGCTGTACATGGTGGGCTCCGAGTTGGAACTCGTGGACTGCGTGTTGGATGGTTACGCCCATACCCTGGGCGGTGCCGTGTATTGCGAATCGAGCGTACTCGAAGTGTCGGGGGGCTCGATCACCGGTACGGTCACACACCCGAGCGGAACGTCTTCTGGCGGTGCTGGGGAATTCGATGCACGCGGGGGTGCGATCCATGCCTCCGGATCCATCCTGCGCATTTCTGGTGCACCGATCAGCGGGTCGGCCCAATTCAATTCCGCGGGGTATTCCACATCCGTATATGCGAGCCAAATGGACTTGATCGATGGCTCGACTACGGTGATCGGAGCAGATATGTCCGGCTATTCGCCATGCGAGTTTGATTGTTTCACGGCCTCGAGCATCCGGGTGGATCGGGGGAGCCTCAGCATGGATTCCTGCACCTGGCCCCAATCCAACGCCAACCATTACATCGAAGCGGAGCAGGCTCGCATCTCCCTAGTGGGGATGGATTGGTATCGAGCAGGGGGGACGCGGTCGGCGGGCCGGGTCTTATATGCAACCGATTGCCAGACGTTGATCAGGGGTTGCACGTTCGATTACAGCCTGGGCAGTGTGGCGGACCGGCAACCGATCGAGTTTCTTGCGGGCGGTCAAATCCGGCACTCCGGTGGCTTGCTTCAGGTGGAAGACTGCCACTTTTCCAGATGCGGTCACATGCAAGGCGGGGCACTATTCGCATCGAACTTGATCCTTCGAAACAGCCACTTTGAGAACAACGTGGCCCGTGCGGGTTGGGTCATGTACGAGTCCCGTGGATCGGCGGTGAGTGCAGAAGTTGCTACGATCGAAGACTGCACGTTCGAGGGCAATACGACGACCGGGGCCGGTGGCCTGATCCAGATTCCACCTTTTGGCTCCGCTCAAGGTGGTGTGATATATCTGAGTGGACCTTCCACGGTGCGTCGTTGTTACTTCTACGGCAATCGGACAAGTGGATCGGACGACATCCATCAAGGTGGCGTCATTTATGCGGAATCGCCAATCCGAATTCAGGATTGTGAATTCACAAGCAATCGAATCGACCACCGGAGCGATCAGGTTTCGGAGGGAGGGGCGCTGTACCTGGAACAGGGCGGGGTGATCGAGAGGTGTGTGTTTCAGGGCAATCGCATCGTCAACTCTAGTCAGTGGGGAGTGTCCCAAACGCTGCACGGCGGGGCGATTTATTCAACCTCGGGCGAGCTGTTGATCAGGGACTCGATGTTTGCGCGCAACGAGGCAGAGGTGGGAGGTGCGGTGTATCTGGCGCCATCTGCGACCGGGGCGGCGCTTCATACCCTCTTCCACGGCAATCTACTGGCAGCCAATGCCAGTAGCTCGGAGCAACCCAATGCTGCCGTTTGGAAAGGTGCCATGCATGCCACCCAATGCACGATCATCGGGCACGAAGTCGAGCACTTGGCCGCCCAGGTTTACGATCAAGGAGCGCTGGATTCCTGCATTGTCTGGGGCAACGTGCCCCAGGCCATTCCCGCCGGCGTGACGGCCACCCACTCCACCATCCAGGGTGGGGCCGGAGGGCTTGGAAACTCCAGCGAGGACCCCCTGTTCTGGCAAACCCGCGACTTCCAATTGCTGCCGGGATCGCCCGCGATCGATGCGGGCAATCCTGGCCTAATGGACGCGGATGGAACCAGGGCTGACCGCGGTGCACATCCTTATGATCCAGGCTACTGCAGTGCCTGGTGTGCCGCCGTTCTTGGTACCCATCCCTGTCAATCCAATGCGAATAGCTTAGGCGTCCCTGCTGCGATTGGAGCCTGGGGGTCCATGTACGCGATCGATGGCTTCATGATCCTTTCAGCGACTTCCGTGCCCGAGAACTCCGTGGGTTACTTCATGGCATCGGAGTCGGCAGGCTTCATTCCCCTTTTCGGAGGGGGGCAAGGGGACCTATGTCTGGGTGGGCCCCTCTACCGGATGAACGATGAGTTGCTCACAGCCAATGCGGGCCACCGGGTGGGCCGTCGGGTGCAACTCACGAGTTTGAGCCAAGG
>JARGOW010000617.1 GCA_029212955.1 Planctomycetota bacterium
CGTACTGGTAGAGGCGTGCATAGGTCTGCGAGCCCCAGGTGGCCAGGGTCTTGCCGCGGGCGGTGTAGGAGTTGATGCCGAAAGTGTGTTGATCCTGGTGAAAGTTACGGTGCTGCCAACAGCGCCGTGCCCGGTACATGCTTGCCACAAACGACGACAACGAACGCGGCACCGTATCGCGTATCGCCGAATTATTGAAACTGATGTATCACCTAAGAGAGATCAATCTATGGAACAACCGTTTACTAGTAGCTGCCCTGAAATTGTCCAATACTCGTCCCGAACAAGGAGATCGCCACGGTCAGAGCGAATAGCAATTTGAAAGCAGATATCTGCCGCTTCGCCATTACCTCCAGCCTTACCGTCCCTGCCGAGACTAGCAATCTCCAAAGTTCTGCCAGCATTCGTGATTCTGTACTTCAACTCACGCCCCCAGGCATCAGTTGTCCAATTCATGTGATCCGATAAACGAGGAAGCTCGGTCAGATCCCGGGGGAGCCGAGAATGCTCTAAAGCAAAAAATTGAACTCGATGGATTACTTCCGTCATCGCACTCTCTGTCAAGTCCAAATCACTAACTCGATGACCGCACCCAAATGCACATATGAAAAGCAGGGGCGAAACAACAACGTGCATGCTCCTACTCCCACGGCTCATTACCTGCCCCAAGATCGCTACCCCACGGGTAATCAAGCGGCCCCCCCCCTCCTCTTTTTCCTCGATACGCATAGTTCTACTTGTGATTATGAACCAACAGGCCAGTAGCACCCGCAAAGTAATTTGAAAATGTGCGTACATGCAAATTATGTACACCAAAGCAGCTCTTCCTCTTTTCGTTCCCAATCGAATCGATCACCCGAATACTTCCTCCTGGATCAAGTAGCAGATCGCCTTCTCTTAGGTCCGCCGCACGTACCCAAGAACCTCCGATGTCCGCATCGCCACTGTCCAGATCATACCCTTGATAGTTTGATAAAGCTCGACACGACAATGCACCACCCTCCAATACTCGAAAGGGGTGGGAAGGGGTACATCTCACACTCTCTTCAATACCCGCAAGCCTCACGACTACTAAATCCCCCACATGAGTAGAATTGACCAATTTTTCAACCTGAGCTTCAACCAATCGGTGATTAACCATATCCCATGCGTACACGCAATCACCTGGCTGGAATTCCTCAATGTTGCGCAGACCATCAGGAGTGTGGACGAGAGTTCCTGATACGAAGCAGAAATTCACGGGTTTCTTCGGGGGGCTTGATCTGCGGTTATGCGCCTTGTCAGCGTTGGTAAGCCCTCTAACCCCACGCGGATTGTCGCCCTCTAACTTATCAAACACCAACCCCGAGAACTTGCGGCAGTCCATTCCAAAAGCGAGTAGTCCGCCCAAAGTCCTGCCAAGCTCTTCATGTACTTAAGTGCTGCTCTGTCTGCTGCACAACTTTGCGAAAGTCTCTTCGAGTAGGTCATCGGCACTATCGGAATGTTCTTGCCGGTTTTCTTATCGATCGCTCCATTTTCGACACTAACGTGCCCATCGGCTTTTGGATCCAGAGGAGACGCTCCGGTGGGCCAATCGACCCCCTTACTAGATTGAGTCGCTCTTGTTGTTGATTGGCCATTTGAGTTAATCGAACCCAAACCGTAGCCATTTGTGCGGACAAAAGTCAGGCAGAATTTACCAATCTTCTCGCAGCACTTGGCATCCCAGACATCTACACAAACCCGTTGGTGGGACCTCTGTAGCACAGAGCCTCTTCCTTGCGAACCACTCTCTAGAACGACGTCCAACCCTAAGTAGTCTTGCCCATTTACCGCGTCATTGCTTACAAGTCCGTATAAAGCGACTCCACCTCGCTCTTCAATCGGGTCTCTCGAGAGCCATCTACCCGATCCATGATCAAGATGTCTATAGCCATAGAAAGACAGTCCGGAATCCTCATCAAATGGCTTGGTGCTGAATCGATGGGCAAAACTGAGGCTATTTCCAATTGTCGAGGTAACCGTGTTTCTTCCAAAAGACGAATACTCGACATGTGACGCCACAGGGCCAACCCCATCAAGGTACTCACTCGTATTACCATTGCCGTCATACGTAGGGCTGTAGCTTTCGGATCCCGCATGTACGAGAAGCAATCCACCGACCCCGCCTGCACCTTGTAGGCTTCCGCTGAGGTCGGATCCCCAGGTGTATGTGCGTTCTAGGGTGCCGTCGATGTATTCGGCGGCCACGTTCCAGCCTTCGTAGATAAAGTGGGTAATGGATCCATTGGCGCCGACCTTCTTGCTGATTCGGCGGCCTTGGAAGTCGTAGTTGTATTCGCTGACCACTCCGGCGACGGACACGTAAACGAGTCGGTTTTCGGCGTTCCAGACCATGTTGGACAGGCTGTTCGGGTCCGCGGGGAGCGGGTAGGCCGTGGCGTTGCCGTCATCATCGTAGGTCGGGGACAATTCATCCTGGGTTGCGGGGTTTCCTGCAGGATCAATCCCCGAGTACTGGTTTAGGGAGTTCGCGTCGTACCCCACCGCTAGG
>JARGOW010000618.1 GCA_029212955.1 Planctomycetota bacterium
GGAGGGCCGCGCCGTTCTTAGTCTTTGCGGTAGGTACGGCTGGAGCCAGGCGACCTCGCGGACTCGGCCAGCGGGTTGGCGATTCGAGTCAAGAGTAACCAAGCCCTAATTCCAGTTCACCTGCCCGGCATGCCCCCCCCGGATCCACGACCCCATGCTTTGGTGCAACAAAAAAACAAAACCACCCCTACCTACCTGGAGGTAGGTAGGCTAGTGTGGGGTCATGGTTCTCGAAGATACAGCCGGCCAATTGCTCGATGCCGCCCAGAAACTGGTCCAGGAAAGGGGCTTCAATGCATTCAGCTACCGGGATCTGGCAGATTCCGTCGGTATTCGCACGGCAAGCATTCATTACCACTTCAAGACCAAGGCGGATCTGGGTCAGGGGCTCATGGAACGCTATCAGGCCCGCATTGACAAAAAAAACGCCAGCTCAAAGTCCAAGCTCAAGGCTTTCATTGCCCTTTACAAGCAGACCGAGTCCATCGGAGCCATCTGCCTCTGCGGATCCATGGCTTCCGACTGGGCCACCCTCGAACCTGGCATTCAGAAATCCGTGGCGGCCTATTTGAACCTCAGCGAAGATTGGGTGACCCGCCAAATCAAGTTGGGTGTCAAATCTGGTGAGTACTCCATCCGAGGCAAGGCCGCGGATTCCGCGGCAGGCCTTATGGCCAGCCTGCAGGGCGCTTTGATTCTCTCTCGGACACGCCCCGAATCCAGCGTCATCTCCAAGGTTCAATCCTCCTTCCTCGGGACCCTGGAAGCGGCCTAACGTTCCCTCGCGCGCTTGGGTCTCCCCACACCTCCACTACCTACCTTCTAGTAGGTAGCCAACCCCCTCCCCCACAACCCAACCTCAACCATGGACAAAACCAATCAACCTACCGCACTCATCATCGGAGGCTCTTCTGGAATGGGCAAAGCCACCGCAAAGCGTCTCTTACAACGGGGGATCTCTATCAACCTCGTTGCCAGAAACACGTCCAAGCTGGCCGAAACTCAAGCAGAGCTCGCCGAGTTAGGCACGGTGACCACAACGCCGGTTGACCTCTCGAACGAGGCACAAGTCGAGGGCTTTGCCGACCAAATTCGAAATGGTCAACAGTCCGCGCGATTCCTCGTCAATGCGGCCGGTTACTTCAGCCCAAAACCTTTCCTAGAGCACAAAAAATCGGACTACGACGTATACCACACGTTGAATCGCGCCACCTTTTTTCTGACCCAAGCAGTCGCCGAACGCATGAAACGCGACGGTGGTGGATCCATCGTCAACATCGGTTCCATGTGGGCACGACAGGCCGTGGCCGCAACCCCCTCCTCCGCTTACTCCATGGCCAAGGCTGGGTTGCACTCTCTCACCCAACACTTGGCCATGGAGCTGGCCCCCTACAACATCCGGGTCAATGCCGTTTCCCCCGCTGTGGTTCAAACCCCCATCTATGGCTCCTTCATCGATCCCCCTAAAATCGAGGAGACCTTGCAGGGGTTCAATTCATTCCATCCTTCCGGCCGCATCGGCCAACCGGATGATGTGGCCGCAACCATCGATCACCTACTCTCCGACAACGCATCCTGGGTCACCGGAGCCGTCTGGGACGTGGATGGCGGAGTGATGGCTGGCAGAAACTGATTGAATTCAACCGTGGAAAGCAGCGGGGAGTCGTCTGATTTTGGCGACTCCCCGGCGTCCATTCCACTTCAAAGCGATTCGATCAAAAGACCGCAAGCAACCAGCGCGGATGCTGTGCGCACGTGGTTCCAGAAAGTCCACCGAGCGAGATAGTTCGACCATGCGCAGGACAGATTGGCGTCATCAGCCTCTTCCAGCTGGTCGTTCAACGGAACGTTCTTCGCGCCGGTGATGCCAACGCTTCCCACAAGGTATAGGGCCCCCGCAGCCAGCAAGGTCCAGGGTCGCCCCTGCCCATGCCCCATGGCGACGAGCCCCATGAGCCCCGCGCAAAGGACACCTGTTCCGAGAAGCGTGGTGAGAAACAGCGGATTGATCACCGTGATATTGATCGACCTCATCGCGCTCGCCCCATCGTGTTGCGGCAAGCGTGCCAATCCGGCCATGATGAAATTGGAGAAGGCGAAGAAAGTCCCTGCGACGAGTCCGGATCCAAGTGCAGCGGCCAAGATCGTTGCGTCCATCCAGAAATTCACTGCGACATCTCCCAGGCACCGGTCGATGCGGTTTCGCGGGCATAGTCGGCAAAGTTTCTGGGTGCTCTACCCAGGGCTTCTTGAACGCCGTTGGCCAAACTTGAGTTGCGCCCATCGAGGACGGTACCGAACAAATACATGACCAGTGCGGCCATTTCCTCGGGCACGTCCAACTCGGTCAAACCCTCCGCGTAGGACTCCGCTGGAATTTCCAGGAAGCTCAATGACCGTCTGGTGGCGGTGGAAATTTCGGCCACCGCGTCCGCAAATGTCATGGGCTTAGGTCCGGTGAGCTCATAGAGCTTGCGAGCATGCCCCGGCTCTGTCAGGGCGGCAACCGCAACATCAGCAATGTCGTCCACATCCA
>JARGOW010000619.1 GCA_029212955.1 Planctomycetota bacterium
CGCCCCGCTGTCCAACCAGGACAGCGGGGCGCTTGCGTGTTCGGTGAGGTTGGGCTCAACCGCTCTTTCGCTTCATGTTCAGGTTGGCCTCAAAAATCGCGCTCATAAGGTCCTTCTTGAGTTCCGCCCTCGCGTCCTGGGTGCTGAGTCCCTGTACATTGCGGTAGAGCGAAGCCACACCCGCCTCCACGTCCGGGGAGTTTTGCAGCCGGGCAATTTCGCCCTCTGTGATGCCCAGGGAATGGGTCAGCTTGGCCACACGCCTTTGCAGGTTGTCGATTTCACGCTGGTAGCCCTGCTCCCGGTCCTCGGACCCGTCGACCTTGGGCGCTTCAGCGCTTTGGGCCTCACGCATGGCGCGGGCCAGAATCTCCTCGGCCAACTTAGAGGCAGCCTGCTCCAGGTTTCCGTCCTTGGCCATGAGCTCATCGAGACGATCCCGGAAATCCTCTCCACCCGCTTCGACGGGCATGGCCGTGGGAGCCTTGGGCTCGGGCACAATGCGTTGTTTGTCGTGCAAGGCGTACAGCTCGGTTTCCACCGAGCGGTCACCACCGGCGGCTTCCGCAACCGCGGCCCCCTCTTCTGCCACCCGCTCCATGGTTTCGAAGTTCCGCGAATCCGGGTGCTGGTTGTGGGAGATGCCCACGGAGAGCGTGATGCTCTGCGTGCGGCCTCCACGATGGAACCGAAGATCGCGGGCACCACTCAGGAGCCGGCGCAGCATGAACCCCACTTCGCGCGGTGAGGTGTGCGGGAGCAAGGCCAGAATGCCGTCGTCGACCAAACAGCCCAAAATATCCCCTGCCCTGGTTTCCTTGCGCATCAATTCGATGACCGATCCAAGGATCTCCTCCTTGATCTCCTGTCCATGATAGGTGGCGGTATCGCTCAAACGATCGACTTTGATCAGCACGCAGCAAACCGGATAGTGGTAGCGCACGGAACGCTCAAACTCGATGTGCATGAGCGCTCGAACCTCTTCCACGGAAAAGAGGCTTTGGCCGGAGCGGCTGAAGGTGGAAAGGAGGGGATCCGACATACGATCAAGGGCTAGGGACTGCACCCCCGATTTCGACCAATCCGAGGCCTCGCCTTGAGAACTCCTTTTTGTTCCAGGGTTTCCTGGATCCATGATCCCCGGTGGGTCGGACAATTGTTCCCGATTCAGCGGGTCTGGCTATGGTAGGCCAGCATCAGTTCCACCATCCGGCCATAGGACCGCACCCCGTGGGATTGTCCCTGACTCTTCAAATAGGTGTCATTGACCTTCAAGCTGATTTGGCGCACGGGACTTTCGAAGGACTTCCAGAACGCTCTCACCGCACGATTGTCCGCCGTAGCGACTTCCGGGATGGATTCCCTCAGTTGGCTTGCCAATTCGCGGTCATGGCGACTTAGGGCGGACATGACATAGGAAAGCGCCGCAAGGTTGCCCGCATAACGATAGTGCGCATCCCCGGATCGACTGCAGAGCAACCAACCCAAGAAATTCGCCTCATCCTCCCTGGCAAATCCCCGCTGGTGGGCAATCTCATGGAAGGCCACGAAGGGATGCCGGCACGCGGGAACGCCCACATTGAAATGGGGCTCCCCCGTCATTGGGATGAAAATGCCCGATATGCCTAGATTGGCAAAGGTGTGCCAGAAGCGAAGGGGCCTCAGGGTCGGGACCTCGCCTTCCAGGAATGGCATGGTGTCGGGTAGGCCCTGCAGCGCCTCCCGGATTCTCCCATCCACTTCTCCATCCGAGTTGTAAACCGCAAATCCCTCCAGCTTCCGCGACACGTGTTGGTCCGCCTCCAGAGCCGCGACCAAACTCCGGGCCAAGGACTCGAGTACCGGCCCCTTGTCTTCAACCGGGGACCAACCAACGATGTCGCCCAGGGGCATGCGCGCGTGATTGGCTCCCCAGGCGAGAGCGAAAAAAAGGTATCCAGCCGCGGCCAAACGAAGGCCCCGCAATACACCTCCCGCAAAAGCGCGCCACAACTTCAACCTCCCCCGCGCCACCCCCAAGAGGCCAAACACCATCCAGCCCAATAGGAGCGCGAGGGCCCCGATGGTCAAGGTCTCCGCCAACGAGGTGGGGCTCATGCCAGAGAGGAACGACAGGGCGCTCCGAATTCGTGGATACATTCCCTGGCTGTAGTTTTGCTCGATCCACGCGGGATGAGAATGACCCAAGTGCACAGCCCCCCATGCTGAGCCCGCAGCCAGGGACCAAAGCACGGTCCGCCTCCAGGGCAGGCCTTGGGACTCACCTCGCCCATTCGTTTCGGATTCCATTGCCATGGGGGCAGCTTAGCATTGGGCACGAAAAGGGGGGCAGCACCTGCGGTGCCGCCCCCCTTTTTTACTTCCGTGCCAAACGAGGTCCGGGGCCTACTTCAGCTTTTCCCAGAACTCCTCGGGCATGTCGTGGGCGATCTTCAGGGCGCCGTTGGCACCTCCATAAATCGGCTCCTCGATGCGGATGACTTTTCCACCGCCCAGGGACTCCTGCATGTAGGCTTGAATGGCCGAATCAAGGCC
>JARGOW010000620.1 GCA_029212955.1 Planctomycetota bacterium
AGCGACTTGAATGCCTATCGGGACGGCGGGCACGCAGCCTGCTGCGGCCCCGCCTCCGACGGGGACATGAGCCCCAAGGATGAAGAAGGCGCAGGTTGCGCCCCAGCCCCCCAGGCCGAGGAATCCTGCTGCGCTCCCGCCCCTGAAGCCGAGGCCTGCTGCGTCGAAGAAAGCGCTGCATCCGAGTCCTGCTGCGCTCCCGCCGAAGAGTCCAATGCTGAAGCCTGCTGCGCGCCGGAACCCGACAAGGCCTTCCACACAACCATGGACGAACTCCTGGACACCTTCGACGTGAATGCCTACGCCGCCAGTGTCAAGATTTTCGCCGTCAAGCCCGCTTCTTAGCAACTAGGCTGCAAAGGTCTGGACTGATTCCAGCCCGACCAAAGAAAAAGCGCTCGACCCAAAAGGTCGAGCGCTTTCTTGATTGACGGCCCCACGGAATCACCCGGAACCGCCCTAGGAGCCGGGGAGTGTGTCCATCACGCGGACAAAACCCTCACCGATTCCGTCGCATCTGGCGCCACCAGCAACGGTACTGCCCTGTTCTCTCACTTGGACCCAGCACCATTGCCAAGGCGCATGGACTACGAAGTCACGGCTTTGTATTCCGGATCGGATCGCCAACTGAAGAACCACAGTAGTCTGCGGGTCTCCTTTACGCGCATGCCCACCGGAGTGGCGATGTGCTCCCTGTGGTTCTGAAACAACCCCCAAAGGTAGGAGTCATATTCGTGACTCTCATACTTCTCGAGATTCTCGTCGTAGCGATGGACCTCCATGTCCACCACGCCAAAAACCGGAAGGTAGGCGTCAATGTCCGACTCGACAAAGCCCTTGGGAATGCCATCTTCCTCCGCCCGACTGAACACATTCAGGTGGGTGTGAAACAGGGGAGCCATACCCACGTCATGGAGGCTATCCCCCTCTCCGCTCTCTTCCATCTCTACGAGAGCCTGCCCCATGCGCTCCACCCTCGAGTACTCGCTCGTTTCCGAAAGCGCGTCAAAGTTGAAGTTGCTCGTGGCGCATCCGGTGGCCAGCAGGCACAAGCCAACCGCACCGGTGGCGCGGGCCACTCCAGCATTCCATCGTTCCGTCCACGTGGATCCGGCATTCGCCGGACTTCCCCGCCCATTCCAAATCAGTTTCATTTCAGATCTCCTTGTTGGTTTCCGGTGGATTCCAACTACCTCGAAAGTGGGGCAGCGGTCCCGACCGGTCGTTTCGTTTCTTGTTGTCTGTCGCGGTGACCCGAGCCGTGTCGAGCCGTCGCAACAGCGTTTCTCTTCCGGCGAATCAATCGCTCGGCAATGCCCAGGTGCAAAACCCACGCGAAGGCCTGGATGCATTCGTCCAAGACCGGGGGTAGTTCACCGAGCACGATGGCAAACGGCGCCACCAACACGATCAAAGTCCCGGCTGGCATGGCCACGGCAAAGGCCCGCACCATCCATTCCCCGTGGCTTCGAAAGTCCCTCTTCACGATGGCACGCACGCCAAGGACGAGGAATAACGCCCAAAGGGGCCCGAAAATCAGCCGTCCGGACGTCAGAATCGGACCCCTGGCTTCCGGGTGCATGACACTCATCCAAACACTGGAAAGAGCAGCGACCAATCCCGTAGCAACCGCCACCCCACCGGCCTTTCGGTGCCATTTGGCATGGCGGCTGCGAAAGCCGGGGAGCACCTGCAAGGCCCCCAACGGGTAGTACAACCCCGCGCAAATCACATGGAGGAATAGGGGCAGGCGGTCCACTCGGGTCGCTTCGAACTTCAAGGCCCACTCCCCATCCATGAGGATCGTCGAGCCCCGATAGATACCCGCCAAGACGGGCACGATGCAGGCTAGGAAGAGGCCAATGGGAACGAGTTTCCGGGTCTTCATTCCTTGCCTTTCCCTCCGGATTCATCCGTGCTCTCCTCACTGTCCTCCACCACAAAGACCTCGTCCAGGGTCGTGCCCAGGGCTCTGGCGATCAAGACCGCCAACTCCAGGGTCGGCGAATACTTCGCCTTTTCGATGGCCAGGATGGTCTGTCGGGTCACGCCAACCTTTTCCGCAAGCGCCCGTTGGGTCATCTCACCGTTCTCAAAGCGGAGCCGGCGGATGTTGTTGATGATGTTGAGCCTTTCCATTTCAGGATCCGAGTCGGTACGAGACGATTCGAACCAGGTTCCCCACCAGGTCACCGACCGTGGCCGCGAGATAGATGGCAATGATGCCGGTCAAAGGCGTCCAGCCGGTTGAGAGGCCCACTAGCGCGCCCACGAAACCCAACCCGAAAATGACCGTCGTGACACACATACCACGGAGCTGGAACTTGCGATCGCGCTCATCCGTGGTGGCGCTCGGGCTGCGTCCCCCCGCTGCCAAGGAAGAGAAGACGTTCAGCGCGATATTCAAAACAATGGTCAGTCCGATGGCGATCGGAATGGCCCAAACCACCATTTTGGCCCAAAGCATGGTGGCGTCCTCCCCCCCAGTGCGCCCGAATCGGATAGGTCCAGATGCCCAAACAGCACGTAGCT
>JARGOW010000621.1 GCA_029212955.1 Planctomycetota bacterium
TCGGTGGCGCCCCTGACCTTGCCCAGCCACGCGTCCATGCTGACCGGGTTGACGCCCCTGCGCCACGGGGTGCGGGACAATGGGTTGTGGGCCCTTTCTGGCGAGGCCGAAACACTGGCGGAGCGTGCTTCCGGTGCGGGATACCAAACCGGGGCCTTTGTTTCGGCCGCAGTATTGGGCGGGATCTATGGGTTGTCCCAGGGCTTTGATGTATACGACGAGCCCCAGGGCTCCGCCTTCGGAACCGGCCACGGCCACCTGGAACGCGATGCCAAAGCCGTGACCCGCGCCGCCCAACGTTGGATCGAAAACCGCGACACTGAGCGCCCCTTTTTTCTTTGGGTGCACTACTTCGATCCCCATGCACCCTATGAACCGAAACCTAAATACTTGGCCCAGGCGGGAGGCGATGCATACCTGGGTGAGGTGGCGCAAATGGATGCGGAGATCGGGCATCTGGTAGACACCTTGGCAGGGGAGGTGGGCATGGAAAACCTGGTGGTGGCATTGGCCGCCGACCATGGGGAGTCCCTGGGCCGCCACGACGAACCGACCCATTCGATCTTCTGCTATGACGCCACCCTGCGCGTACCCTTGTTTGTGCGCCTGCCGGGTGCTGAGCGGGGTGGGGAACGATCCAAGGCCATGGCCAGCGTGACCGACGTGTTTCCTACCATGCTGGCCGCCATGGATCTGGGCAGCGCCGGTTCCGTGGACGGTTTGAATCTGCTGGCCGGCGTGCCCGATGACCGTGGCGTCTATGTGGAATCCTACTGCGGATACCTGAACTACGGTTGGAGTGGAATCACCGGCTGGGTCGACAGCCAGGGCAAATACCTGCACAGCTCCGAGCCCGAATTCTACGCTTTTCCCGCGGACCCGGGCGAGTTGACCAATCTGTACGAGGGCAAGGCGCCGCGCTGGAACCCCTACATCTCTTCCCTCAAGCGTCTAGCCCAACTGCCGCGCCTGGGCCGGGAGGACCTGGCGTCCAGCCAGTCCACCAGCGAGACCATGCGGGCTCTGGGCTACGCCGGTGCGGCTTCAAGCGACGCCACCGTGCCCGAACCCCTGTTCACCGATTCCCGGCCGGCGCCCGCCACGCGAACCGCCCAGTTGGAGGGGTACTACGATGCCACGATTTTGGCGCGCAACGGGGACGTGCCCGCCGCCATCCGCCGCCTGCAGCCCATCGCAAAAGCGAACCCGGACAACGTGTATGCCAACGACGTGCTGGGCGAGCTCCTGATCCGTGATCGCCGCTTCAAGGAGGCCAACACCCTGTTGCTCGCCCTGCTGGGTCGGGGCCACGACCGTTACTCCGTGCGTATGCGCTTGGCGACCAGCTTTGAACAGCTAGGCCAAACAGCCGAGGCGATCGAGCACTACGAACGCGCCCTCAAGCAAAGCCCGGGCGACAGTGGCGCCGAGGAAGCCTTGCAAAGACTGCGCTGATTGCCTGGGCCCCAGGGGAGAGGTACGCCGGTGCATTCACGCGTTGGCGCGGGGCAGCGGAGCGAAGGGTTCGAGCCATGGACCCCCAGACCTCGCTCAGATGATCTCCGCCACCATGGGATCGGCGGCTAGGGTTGCGCGGCTCGCTTCGTAGAGTTTCTTGGCCGCGGCATTGATGCGTTCGGGGGGAATGGTCTTCCAGAGCTGCTTTTCTTTCACGAAATCCTGGTCGAATAGGCTCTTGGACAGCTGCGAGATCAAGACGTGGTTGGCGAAGCTGTGTCCATAGGAGCGGTCTTCGGAATACGCGTTAATGGCGAAGGACTCCAGGGTGGTGTAGATGTGGCCATCGGTCGAATACATCAGTTCGATCAACTTGGACCGGTACTCCAGGTCTGCGGAGCTCAGGTTGGGGTACTTGTTGATGTCCGCGTAGTGCAACCCTTCGTGCTTGAGGAAAGAGATCCGAAAGCGCTCCGAATCGAAATCGTATTCGCCCGTGTTGCAGTAGACCTTGTTGTCGGGGGCGACCCAGCCCCCGTCGCCGTAGAGGCCCAGGCTTGCGTAATCGCTGGCGCCCCGCAGCAAATAGTCTTCAATCAACACGACCTCCACATCGATGGTGTCATCGGGTAGTTCGATTCGACGGTTCTCCGAGGTTTGCTTCTCCCAGACTTTTAGGCCGTAGGACCCGTTGAGGAGAAAGGTCGCACCGAATAGGCCTTCGGATTCGATCAGATCGATCACCAAGCCAAGGACCGCATCGTTGCTGACTTCCGCGGCTTGGGCGTTTCCCGTGAGGAGCATGGAAAGGTCGTTCAACAGAGCTTCGTTGGTAACCCCCTCCACCCCAAGGAACTTTCCATTCCAGTATTGGCGGAATAGATCCACGACCCCGTTGATCTTGGCATTGGAGGAAATGGGGTCGAACTCCTCGTCCTGCTCCACGAACCTGGAGTGGTATTGACGCTTCTTGATTTGGAAGAAGATGTTGACCAAGGGGTTGGACATGGAACCCTTTTCTTCCATCCGTTGCAGGGTCATCGCCACATCTCCCTTGCCGGAGTGGGCG
>JARGOW010000622.1 GCA_029212955.1 Planctomycetota bacterium
GGCGGCTTCGGTCAGTTTGAGCATTTCGGCCGCGATGGCGGGATCGGTGCTCGGCGTTTGCCATGCGGGCACATCGAGGCCCAGGGGTTGCGCCATCAGTCGCACTTCGCGCCCGTCGTATTGCACGCCATGGGTCGAGGTTTCGAGTCCAAGAACGCGGCGCACGGAACTTCGGAAATGCCGCGTGTAGTCGAGGGTGTGGAACCCCACCACGTCGGCCCCGAGTAGGCCTTCGAGAATTTCCCTGCGCTTGGGGAAGATGCGGAAGATTTCGGAGGATGGAAATGGGATGTGCAGGAAGAAGCCGATGCTCAAATCCGGGCGCATCTCGCGCAACATGGCGGGCACCAGCATCAGGTGAAAGTCCTGAATGAACACGCGATCGCCAGGTTGGGCTTCGGCCGCTGTAGCCTCTGCAAACCGTCGGTTGACGCGTTCGTATATCTCCCAATCCTTGGGTTGATAGTGGACGCGGTCGGTGAAGTAGTGGAAGAGGGGCCAAAGCGAGCGGTTGGCCACTTGCATGTAATAGCTGTCGTACTCTTCGCTAGAAAGAGGGATGCCGGTCATGCCGCGCTCGTGGAGCAGGCTTTGAACTTCGTGGGAGAGGCCCCCGCCCGGGCTTTGCATGCCTGGCCAACCAATCCAGCGTCCTTGGGTTTCCTGGTGGGGTCCCGACAGACCCGTGGCCAGACCCCCGCTAGCCAACTCGACGGAAAGCTGTTCGGCCTCTTCTCGGACAATAATAGGGAGGCGGTTGCTGACGAGAATCAGGCGACCGCTAGGGGTATGGGGTTCGGACATGGCATTCCTCTAGGGCCCCATCGTCCTTTCCAGGGCATTCCTAGACATTGGGCCCACTCCCAAGGGGCCCGGAATCGCGATCCCGGGAACCCGCCCTCTCGTAAAGGCGCCCCAGACCCTATCGGGGCCCTGAAGCCCCGTGTGAATCGCCCTGGGGGAGCGCTATCAAGGGTTGGAGTCCCCGGCGACAAGGGGTCGCTAGCTCGCTCGCGGCGGCATTCGGGTCCTACCTGGATATCATCCAGGCTTCCGGCGCGCGCGTTTCTTGGGCCGCGGCCATGGGGGATCGGCGGCCCACCCCTACCCCTTTCAAGTCCTTCGGAGGGGGTCGGCCCGATCCGTGGAACCCACAATTCAGTGGGTGGGGTACGACCTACGGCTCGTAGCCAAGCGTCCAATGTCGGACGCCTAGGCAAGGTCCGATCGAACAAGCTTGAACGGTTCAGGAAAGCACTTTGCTGCGCAGGGAACCGGGCGATTGCGCGTATTCCCGTTTGAATGCCCTGCAAAACGCGGATTCGGATTCGTAGCCAACCTGTTCGGCGATTCGGTACAGCGGTTCGGGTGTATTCTGAATCTGCTGTCGCGCAAGCTGCATACGCCATCTGGTGAGATAACGTACCGGAGACTCGCCGAGCAACTCGGTGAAGCGTGCGGAAAAAGCGGAACGGGACATGCTTGAGGCGTTGGCCAGTCCAGCCACGCTCCAGGGTTTTTCAGGGGCGCGATGGATGAGGTTGAGCGAGCGGCCAATCTTCTCGTCGCGTAGGGCTGCGAGCCAGCCCTGCCGGGCCTCGGGCGCGGTATCGATCCAGGCCCGGATGGCCTGTATGACCAGAATGTCGGCCAAACGCGTGATGACGGTTTCTCCGCCGGGTCGAAGTTCCGTGGCTTCGCTGGTGATCAGGCGAATCGTACTTTGCATCCAACCATCGGGCTCCCCATCCCACGCGGTGCTGTGGAGGATCGGTGGAAGGGATTCGACCAGGCGTTGGGCCGATGGTTGATCAAACCGCAAAACACCGCAGGTCAAACCCGTGAATTCGCCTCCGCCACCGTGACGCATGATTTCATACCGCTCGCTGATTTTATCGACGGGGATATCAAACAGCGGATCGGTTTCTACCTCCGGGCCACTGAGGATTTTGTGCCCGGAGCCGTGGGGCAGAAGGACCAAGTCGCCCCGGCGCAGGAGGCTGGGTTCCTCCCCAGGGATTTGCAGGTAACACCGCCCCGCCGTGATGATGTGAAACATCATGCAACCTTCGATGGGGGGTAGATCGATGCCCCATGGAGCGGTCAGCTCGGACCGGCAATACAGGGTCCCAGTGAGCCGCAGGAGGTGCAGGGTTTCGCCCAGCGGGTCGCCGCTGGAGATGGGGACGGTGGGGTCATTGGCCATTGGGGTAGTTTGCTGTGAACTTGACCTATTGTCCAGGTGATCTGGACGATCGGCACATAGATGAAGCCCTATGGCGATTGTGAGTGCGTTGGATGCCGCTAATCTGGTGTTTCTTACGAGGCCGAAATGCTTCCGATACCCCAACAAACGGAGACAATCATGGATCAGAACCCCACCTTTATCACCGGAGCCACCGGCAAGACCGGTCGCAGAATCCTGCAACGCCTGCATGCCCAGGGCATCCTCACCCGTTCCGGATCCCGGGGAGCGGATCCGGCATTCGATTGGAACCGACCTGACGGATGGGCCGCAGCCC
>JARGOW010000623.1 GCA_029212955.1 Planctomycetota bacterium
ACCGTCGTAAACGCCGTCGGGGATCCATCGACGGGGCCGTTTGCTTTTGCTCGATTCCTTGCCCGCGTAGTTGGGATCCAGGCGACGCCCGGCCTCGTGGAAACACCACTCCATTTCGCCCGCCGTAATCTCATAGGGAACCGACAGCAGAACCTTGCCCTCACCGTTCAGCCAAACGTGCTGGGGTGCCACCACGTGCCCGGCGGCGTCGGGTTTCAAAATCTTCCCGTTGGCCTTGGCTTCCACCGCACGGTGCTCGGCGCAGGTGTCCGTTCCCAAGTGCGGACATTTCCCGCTGCTCTTGTGCCTTCCGACCGAGGCCACCATATTCACGGTTTGCCCAGCCAGCTTCAGGAAGGTGCGATCGGTGTAGACATTCTCGACCATGCGGTCGTTGCCCTTCTCGTCGTCCATATTGA
The DNA here is from genome assembly GCA_029212955.1 of Planctomycetota bacterium. Classification (GTDB taxonomy): domain Bacteria; phylum Planctomycetota; class UBA1135; order UBA1135; genus NORP259. The sequence continues at coordinate 420 of JARGOW010000623.1, forward strand.
CCGCGAGGAATACGACCTTGGAATCGGCCTTGGCCGTTTCGAAAGCCGCATCAAAATCCCCGTGCCACGTTACGCCCCCAGCCCCTTTCGTCGGAAAGGCAAAAGCCATGCAGAACGCAGCCAACGCCACCAGGGAAAACAAGGGGGCGGGCATGGATCGAAGTGGGCGGAGTGTTTGCATGGTCGGTTCTGGTCAGGAGGGTGGAATGATCGACAACCGAGAGTAGGGCCCCGGGTTCCGCCAATTGACGGAACTCCATGGGAATCAAGCGATCAGCGTACGGGATAGGCTCGAATCCGGTCACGGACACGGCCCAGGAACGGCTCCCAGTCAAAGGCCACCCCGGGGTCGACCTTGTTGCGTTGTACATGGTAGTGCCCCAAAATCCCGCCGAATGCGGCAAACTCCGCGTCACCCAGGACCCGATTGGCAACGACTCCCGATGCGTCACGGGGAGCGTCCGCTTCCATGCGGGGGAACACCTGGCAAAGTGTGGCACTCAACCGCACCAGGGTTTCGTACTGCTCGGGTGTGTAGTCGTACATGTAGCGTTTCTCCCCTTGAACGCGGCCTTCCACCCGGAAGTCCCGCAAGGGACGGCCGATGAACCCGGGGGTGCGAACACCCCCATCGCCCAGCCACTTGGGAAACTGAATGCGCAGGCCTTCTGCATCCCTCACATACCAGCTTTCCATTTGTGCAAGATCGCGCTTTCCGCGCCCACCGATATGGGCGATTTCCACGCCGACAGAACGGGTGTTGGCCTTGGTCGCGTGCCATCCTTGCTCGCGCAAATCCATGGTTTGATACAGGGTGCCGTCCACGTCCAGCATGAAGTGCACGGACAATCCGCGATGGTCATGGAGCACCTTGAAGCAACTCTGACTGGCCCCACAAACATCGTAGTGCAAAACGAATTGATCGACGATGTCACCGAGCTGGGCCACGTTTCGACTTCCCGCTTCCACCAGTTGGGTTCGGTTTCCATCCCGTGAAACACGGCCGGGATCGTAGCGCAGGGTCCCCGGCTCTGGACTGTTCTTAGGTTTGGGCTTGTCGATGAAATGTCGATCGGTGCTGTAGGCGTTGTACCCATCCACGTCGGACCAAAGCACCACCGGGGCACCGACCGAAAAGCGCTCCCCGCAAATCACAATTTCATGGCCGGCTCCGGGAGCGCCGTAACCCAACCCCTCGGGTTCAGGTCCGGCGGAAACAGCTGGCGTACTTCGGCAGCCAATGGACGTAAGAAACAATCCGATCCATAGTGCGTGCACGATTCGATTCTGAAGTCCCATGGGCCCATGCTAGCGAATCACCGGCCTGGGCACCCTTGTGGTCCGGGCTCCCAAAGGGATGGCTTCATCCCTGGGAGAGGTTGCCCCCTCCGAGGGCTTGCCTTCTACTGGCCCGCCCCTCGGGCCACCGTGTCCAACCAATCCAGGTGCGAGGCCCGCCGAAGATCCATGCAACCCGCACGGATCGCGCAGCCGATCAATGCGGCCCGGGCGGCATCGTCGTCCGCATACATGAGGAGCGCCATGGCGACGGCTTCCGCTTCCGCCAAACGTCCGCTGGCCAAAAGGGCTCCATAGCGCCGAGCAGACATGCCGCGCAGTTGGTGGGTAAGACGCGCACGCACGTCGGCGGCGACCTCCTCGGGGGTCTCCGGGCGCTTGGGTGTGGGCGTGCCCATGGAGACCATGGGCACGGCGGGCACGCCCTGGGCCTTGGCGGGGCTGGGACCACCCATGGGGATCATGGGAACCGACTTTGTTTTCCGATCGTTCGGCTTCGCGGGCTTGGGGCCCGACATGGGAATCGCCGGTATGGACTTCGGCCCATCGGCCTGTGCCGGTTTGGCTGGCTTCATGCCCCCCATCGGAATCGCCGGTAAGGTCTTGGGCTCCTGGCGTTCGGCGGGCCTGGCCGGCTGAGCCGGTTTCATCCCTCCCAGCGGAATCGCGGGAAGGGTCTTGGCGCCATTCGCCTTGGCTGGGCGCACTCCCCCCATGGGAACCATGGGTACGGACTTGCGTTCGGTGGGCTGGGGGCTGGGCTTCACATCGTAGGCGCCCAGGTTTTCGCCAAGGAAGCG
>JARGOW010000624.1 GCA_029212955.1 Planctomycetota bacterium
AAGATGGCTTTGAGGTTTGTAGCGCCGGTGGCTTGCTCGAACACCTGAATCAGCTCAAGCGCCATGGTCTCATCTAAGACGTTCCCTTTCGGAGCATCGAGAGTGACTTTCCAAACACCACCGCCCTCAAGCACATCGGTTCGGACTTTCGCGGGACTGGATTGGCTGCTCATGGCTTGTGGGTCGTCAGGTCGCGGGTAGGGCCGCTGCAATGGTCACCCATCAGACCATAGTTTCAGATGCACGCAAGGGAAGGCACGGCTAGTGGCTTCACCAGCAAGATGCCTGCTCATTTTGGGCTCGAGCCTTATCGGGCCACGGAAAACACGCGCAAGCTCGTCCGCCAAAGGCGTCTGCTACCGATCAACTCAAGCCGTCCTTGTTCTTCCGCGTTCTTGGGGTCCAATTCCCCAGCTGCCAATTGGAGGAAGGTCTCCCCGTCCGCCCGAATGACCACGTCGGGCTCCCAACGGGCCTCCCCCGCAGTTTCCAACGCGCCGCTGGTCAACTTGGCCTGCACGCAGGATTCATCGATCCTGTATTCGATCACACCCTCGGCATTCTTGGCCCGCTCGGGGCAAAAGGCATATTGCAGGGCCACCACATTCCATTCCGCTCGCCATAGCTCTTGGGCGGAGCGCTCCCCCAACAGTGGCGCCCCGAAACGCGCCAGGGCCACAACGGATTCTTCGAGCTCCCGGCCGCGGGGCGTCAATTGATACAGGCGGTCCTCCCGTTCGATGAGCCCCGCTTCGACGAGCTCTTTGAGCCGATCGGAAAGCAAATTGGTCCCCATCCCTGCCAATCCAACCTGCAAGTCCTTGAAGCGTGCGGGCCCCGAAAGCAACTCACGGACCAAAAGGAGAGTCCAACGCTCGCCCACAAGGTCCAAAGTACGCGCCAGGGCACAGTATTGATGATAGCTACGGCGGGCCATACTTGGAGGCTAGCCTCATTTACTTCAAAAAGATATAGTCGCTGCGCACTTTAGAAACATATAGTTCCGTCATGGACAATACCAAGACCCTCCTCCTTCGCAGAGCCCTCCAGGGCAACGCCTGCTTTTCGACCGCGACAGGCCTCGCCCTGGCTTTGGCCGGTGGTTGGCTCGGCCCTATCCTGGGAGTGCCCGCCCTCGTATTGCATGCGATCGGAGGCATGCTGGTCCTGTTTGCCCTAGCCCTTCTCAAGAATGCCGCGCGGCCCGAGGTCCACCGCACGGAGGCTTGGATCGTTGTGGCCCTGGACTTGTCTTGGGTATTGGGGAGCGTGGCCCTCGTCACCCTCGACCTCTGGCCCCTCACCTCCACGGGTATGTGGGTCATCCTAGCCGTGGCGGACTTTGTGCTGCTATTCGCCGGCCTGCAGACCTGGGGCTTGCTCCGGGCGCGTTGCCACGGCCCCGTGCCGGAACTTCGGACCCACTGACCGGCCACGAACGTGGCGCGGAGCTCCATGCTCCGGCGTACATTCCCCTTCCACGCCTACCTATCAGGATTAGGCTTTTTCGGCCGGGGAGGCTTGGCCCAGGCGGCCGACTTCTTGGTCGATCATGAACAGGCCTGTTCCATCGGTGCCGATGATTCGGATGCGGTCCAGGATGTTTTTGAAGAGGCCTTCTTCTTCGTGTTGCTCGGCCACGTACCACTGGAGAAAGTGAAAGGTGGAGAAGTCCTTTTCTTCGAAGGCGGTGGCGACCAGGGAATTGATCGCGGTGGTGATCGTTTCCTCGTGGGCGAGGGTGGTTTCGAAGACGTCTTTGATGTCCTTGAAGTCCGAACGGGGAGCGGGGATGGCGCCGATGTTGGCGCGGGCACCGGTGTCGACCACGTATTGGAAGAGCCGCTGCATGTGTTCCATTTCCTCGTCCGCGTGCTTGCGCATGAAGCCCGCACATCCGGTGAGGCCTTCCGACTCACACCAAGCGCTCATCTGAAGGTAGAGGTTGGAGGAGTACTGCTCGAGCCCAATTTGGGTGTTGAGTTGTTCGGAGAGCTTGGAGGAGATCATGTCTGGAGAGTGGCTAGGCTGGGATTCTGGCGAGCGCGGCTTGGCTGCCTTTGGATATTTCCGCGGCCAGCTTACCGAAAGAGAAAGGCCCCCAAAACCCCCGAAGGGGCCCTGGGAGCCGAACTTCGTTTCGTTCTTTACTGGAAGGAGATTTCCACTCCGTTGGTGAAGTAGGAAGTACCCGCAGCGGTATCCCGGTGCCACCCCTGGAAGTACCAGGTTTGCCCCGCCAGGATGGACGTGGATCCCGTATTGGTGGGCGTATTGTTCAGGTCCAAATCCAGGGACCCTTCCCCGCTGGCGCTGGTGAGGAAGATCTCCGAGGCCTGGTTGTAGCGGCCCAATCCGCCACCCAAGCAGAACGTCCCCATGCTGTTGGGAATGCCGGTGAAGCTACCCGGAGCATCACTGTTGAGGAAGTATCCAAACTGCCCCACGGGCAAGTGGAATGCATTCAAAGTCACCGCGTTGTTGACCGCGAAATCGGATCCTACTGCAT
>JARGOW010000017.1:0-5252 GCA_029212955.1 Planctomycetota bacterium
CCTTGGAGCGCAGGCAGGCGCGCACGGCGGCGGCGCCTTTGCCGGCGGGGATTTCCGAGTGGAACTCCCGGGCTTGGGCGGCGCACAGGAGTTCGATGCCGAGGATGCGTTCGGTGTTGTCGAGGATCGAGCGCACCTTGCGCACGGCGGTCATCCCCATGGAGACGTGGTCTTCCTGGTTGGCGCTGGTGGGTACGGTGTCCACGGAGGCGGGGTGGGCCAGGGGTTTGTTTTCGCTGGCCAGGGCGGCGGCGGTGTATTGCGTGATCATGAAGCCCGAATGCAGGCCGGGGATGGGCGCCAGGAAGGCGGGCAGGTCCGACAGGTCCGGGTTGACCAGTTGCTCGATGCGGCGCTCGGACACGTTGGCCAGGGTGCACAGGGAGAGCGCCAGGTAGTCCTGACTGACCGACAAGGGTTGTCCGTGGAACAAGCCCGCGCTGTACACGGAACCGGTTTGCGGGTCCACGATCGGGTTGTCGGTGACCGCGTTGAGTTCGGCTTGCAGCACGCCGTCCACGTGCTCGAGCGCGGTTTTGAAAGCGCCGTGGATTTGGGGCACGCAGCGCAGGGAATAGGGATCCTGCACGCGGTCGCAGTCGGCGTGGGACTCGAGCACTTGCGAGTCGGTCAGGCACGCGCGCACGTTGGCGGCGGTGCGGCTTTGGCCCGCGTTGGCCTTCAGCTCGGCCAGGCGTTCCTGGTAGGGATAGATGGATCCGAACTTGGCTTCCAGGGTGAGCGAGGTGATGGCGTCGGCGGCCTTCGACAGGTTGCGAGCGCGCAGCACGTTGACCGTGGCGATGGCCTTCATGACCTCGGTGCCGTTGATCAGGGCCAGGCCTTCCTTAGCTGCCAGCTCGAGGGGCTCCAGGTTTAAGGCCTTGAGCCCATCCGCAGCGGACATGCGCTCACCCTTCAAGCTCACGAAACCGAAGCCCATGTAGGCCGCGACCATGTGCGACAAGGGCGCCAAATCCCCGCTGGCCCCCACCGAACCCTGGCCGGGAACCTCGGGCACGAAACCCAGGTTGAAGAACTCCACCAGGCGGCGGGCCAGTTCGATGCGGATGCCGGAGACACCGCGCAGCAGGCTGTTCAGGCGCAGGGCCTGGGCGATGCGAACTTCCGCATCGGAGAGCGGCTCGCCCACGCCCACGCTGTGGGACAACACCAGGTTGCGTTGCAACTCGGCCAGGTCCCCGGGTTCGATGGCCTTGTTCTTGAGCTTGCCGAACCCCGTGGAAATGCCGTACACCGCGTCGCCGCGCTCCAAGCAAGCGTCGACCATGTCCCGGGAGGCCTGCAGGTTCGAATAGACCGCCTCGGTCACTTCGATTTGGCAGGGCTCGCCCTGGGCGAGGGGCAAAAGGGCTTCCAGGGTCAGGGACGTTCCATCCAGGGGCAATTGATGCAAAGCGTTCTCTCGGTCGGGGGAAGGGATCGGGACCGCGGCATTTTAGGGGCAGGCGCGCGGAGTTGGCCTTTCTTGTTGGCCGTTTTTGCGGAGAAGCGCGCCCGCAGGCCATGACCGCCAGCCCCCATGGGCCTTGGGCAACCGCAGCGGAACAGGGGCGTCCCAAAGCATCGTTCCCGTCACCGGGGCCGCACGCAATGGTCCGGACGTTCGGATCAGCGGGGACGATCGTTCAGAATGTCCGCGGGAATCTCGAAGGAGCGCTCCACCAGGTCCCCTTCCCCCACCCAGAAACGCTGACCGCGCTCCAGGAATCGACCGTTGTAACTCACATCCACCCGCCACAGCCCCGTGGCCAAGTCGGGCACCGAGAGCACTTCGCCACCGGGCAACACTTCGCGCGTGCCCACTTCACCGGCCACGCGAACCCGATAGGGAATCGCCTTTCCTTGGGTGTCCCACTGGATTTGCAAGTCACCGTTTCCACCGCGCACGGGCTGGAGGTCCACTTTCATGTCCGCTTGCATTTTGGTGATGCGCTTCACGGTTCGATGCCTGCGATCGGCGCTGGTGATTTCCAGCACGTATTCCGCATCGATGTCCGGATGGGTGGTGAGTTGAAAGCGTCCCCGTGAATCCGCCTTGGCGGTTTGCACCGCAGCCGGCAAAAGATCGAAGACCATTTCCATGCGGAAGGAAGGCCTCCGCCCGAGGCTGTGCATGGAGGTGGCGCTGGGATCCAGGGCCTCCATTCTCACGGAGGCTCCCGCGGCCGGTTTCCCGTCCACCAGGGCCTGGCCGGTCAAGCTGGGCCCGGGCTCCAGGGAAACCTCCAGGGTGGCTCGCCGCTGGGGATCCAAATTCACATTGCGGCGTGCGGGTTTGGCCGCAGCCCCACCCTTGAAGGTCATGACCGTCACGTGCCCCTTGGGCAAGCCCCCCACGGAAACCGAGCGGCCGGGTTCCACCAGGATGGGATTCACAGTGTACCAGGGGAAAGTGCGCTGGCCGCGCTGCTTGTTGACGCGCTGCCCCCCCGAGGGGAACAGGTACACAAGGGCTGGACCGGGTGCTCCCACACTGCCCATCAGTGCGATGTCCAGGTGGGCCTCGGGTTCGATGGTGAAGGTCAGGCGCTCCCTTGGAATGTTGGCGCCCCGCGAGATGGGAAGGGTCTCACGATAGCGCGCAAACCCGGTGGCTTTGATCTCCACCAAAAGGTGGCCCGCGGTCACCCGGTAGATCTCGAAGTAGCCTTCGTCATCGGTGAAAGCCGCCTGCCCGTCCACTTTGACCTCGGCTTGCCCCACAGCCTTGCCAAAGGGATCGACCACGCGCCCGCGCACTTGGGCCGAAGACCGTTGTCCAAAGGAAATGTTGAGCGTGGTGGTGCTCAATTGCCCCAGCCGTATCTCGCGCACGGAGTATCGCCCTTGACCGGTCCCGGCGCGCACGCTCGAAAGCCCCGGGTACAGGTCCGTGACCAGAAAGGGTCCGTCCGCTGCACAGGGAACCCTGCGGCCCTTGTTCGCGCCGGCTAGGAACTCAATGTCGCCCACTAGCCCCTTGCCCGTATCCGTGTGCAGGCTGCCGCGCAGGGATGCTTTGGCGCCCGAACGGATCTCCTGGTCGGTTTCAACGGGCTCTCCCGCTTGTAGCAGAACCAGGTCGATCTCAACTGGATATGGGAGATCCGTTTGCGTGCCTTGCGGTCCGCCGACCCGCTCGTTCACTTCCTGGGTCACACCGCGCAGATTGACCTCGGGCGCGGCTTCGGGGCCACTGGGCGGCGCCTCGACCACGAAGCCCTCTTGGCCCTGCAATCCTCCCACCTGCTCCGGCCCATCCGCCTCGGAGGTCCGCAGGAATAGAAAGAGTCCCACCAACAGCAGAAGGGGTATCGAGAAAACGAGCGCACGCATGGACTAGCGGGGTTGGACGGACTTCAGCCGGAAAAATTCACGCAATCACTCACTTCCATTGCGGAAGGGATACGAGGATCTGGATGCGGTGAATCGGTGGCTTTTGTCGCGGCTGGGGTGGGAGGACCCGGTTGGAGTGGAAGCACTATAGCCTCCCCAGGCACAAGCGTTTCCCCTTTGGTTAGAGGTCCTGGTCCCCGGGCTCGGGGTTCCAGCCCCCCTCGCGGTCCGGCCATCGGAAGCGGGGCTGATTGTGGGCCAGGAGCCCATGGGATTGGCCAGGAATGGGACCCAGGTCATCGAATCCCAGGCGGCTGAGCAGTGCCAGGGACCGGTCGTTCGCGGGATGAACCGAGGCGCTGAGCCCGTCGACCCCCAATCGTTCGAAGGCCCACCATTGGGCCAAACGCACGGCCTGTCCACCGATCCCCTGGCCCCAAGCCTCCGGATCCACCCAATACCCAAGGTCTGCCAGGCGGCCATCCCCCATGGTACGAACCACCATCGAGCCCTGAAACCGACCCGTGGCACGGTCCACGATGGCCAGCTGGAAAACGGGCCCATGCAAGCCGGGTTGGCGCCAGGGCACCCACAAGCGGTTCAATTCAGCCCCATTCGGGCCCTGTATTTCCTGGGCATCGGAGGAAGGCAATCCCTCCAGCAGGGCCCCGTGTCGCTGGATCAGCCGCAGCCCCGGAGCCACATCCGCGGCTGTTTTGGCCCTTAGAAGCACCCCATCAGAGGCCCAACCGTGCCGTTCCATAGCATCCGTTTCCATCGGAGTGCATCGTACCAAGAGGACTCCTCGATCCGGGCGTGCGTTCTTTCCGTCCCCGCGCTATGTTGTGCCCCCGCTCAGATCCCCAGGATCTGGCCCCCGGCTCCCACTCTCCAAATCATTGCCCATGCCCACCTACGAAATTGTCGAATTGCTCGGAGACGGAATCTCCGCCGAACTCTCCGCCAGCGTGCATACCGTGGCCGAAGCCCTGCCCTTTAGCCTGCGCTTCACCCCCATGGACCTGTCCGACGACAACCGCAAGAAGCAAGGGGACGCCATCTACGACGAGGTCGAGGCCAAGGTGCGCGAGGTTGGCACCGCGATCAAGTATCCCACTGCCACCACCAAGGACAGTCCCAACCGCATCCTACGCTCGCGTCTGGACTTCTCGGTGATCCACCGACCCGTACGCACCATTCCGGGCATCGAAACCAATTTCACCAAAACGATCGACATCGACGTGGTGCGCGTGGCCACCGGTGGTACCTACGAGGACCCGGGCCGCCGCATCGGTTCCGACACGGCGGTTTCTATCCGCGTCATCGAACGCCACCCCACCGCCCACGCGGCCCGCTTCGCCTTCGACCTGGCCAAGCGCCGGGGCAAGAACGTGTGCTCCACCAGCAAGTACACGATCCAAAAAGCCACCGACGGGCTGTTCGAAGAAACCGTGGGATCCGTGGCCTCCAAGCACCCGGACGTGCCTTACCGCCGCGAACTGTTCGACGCCCTATTGGCCGGCATCGTCATGTCCCCCGAGCGCTATGGCGTCATCGTGTGCGCCAACGAGTACGGCGATTTCCTTTCGGACTCCGCATGCGGCCTGATCGGATCGGTGGGCTTGGGCGACAGCGCCTCCTTTAGCTTCGACGACGAGGGCAACATCACCACCGCCATGTTCGACCCGTCCGGTGGAACCGCCCCCGACATCGCGGGCAAGAACCTGGCCAACCCCACCGCAGCGCTCCTGGCCATGGGCAACATGCTGACCCACATCGGTGAAGCCGAAGCCGGCGAAGGCCTGCGCAGCGCGGTTTTGGAGTCCATCTCCGAAGGCGCCCGCACCCGCGATATCGGCGGCGAGATGTCCACCACCGAGTTTACAGACCACGTGGTGGCCAAGCTCAAGGCG
>JARGOW010000017.1:5262-16058 GCA_029212955.1 Planctomycetota bacterium
ATGGACCGGAGCCCGGTGTTCCGCGACACAAAAAAAGGTACCGCACGGTTTCGTGCGGTACCTTTTTTTGTGTCGGGTGGGATCGGTCCTAGGCGCTCTTGGTCCAGTTCAAGCGCTCCGTCAGGAAATCCTGGATGAATTGCTCCAGGAGCAGATCGTCCTTGTTCACTTCGTTCTGTAGGAAGCGCAAGCCAATGTAGTCCTTGGCCCCATGACTTTCCTTGCGGGCGACGACCAGGCGTCCCTGCACAAAGCGTTTTTCGCCGTGGTTGTGGCTCAGGTTGAATTTGAGCGTATCGCCCTCGCTCAGCTTGATGGCCTGCACATGATCCACCCAGGCGCCGATGCCCAATTCAGAAAGGTCGTGGACCGCTGCGGTCAAACGAATGCCCTTGCGACTCACACGCAGGCTGAATTGATCGGGTCCCGTGCGCACGCGGTTCTTCGAACGCCGGTTGAAGTACTTGCCGAGTTGATCGTCCAGTTGACTGTATAGATCGCCGGAGTTGATGAACTCCAAGCCCACCTTCACATAAAAGCCCGAGGTCTCTTCGATCGAACGAACCATACACGGCGAGGTCACGCTCCAACCTTCGCGGGGGTGCTCGATGCGCGCGGCGATGACCTGCTCCTCGTGGAGATACGGAACGATCTCCCGCGAAACGCGTACGTTGGCGCCCTGGATACAAAGGTCGTCGAGCCTGCCTTCCAGCTCGCGATCCAGGGTGGAATCCAGGTTCAGCAACACGACCCCGTCGAGTTGACCCACCATGGCGCCATCTTGAATGGGCTCCAGGAAGACCTTGAACTCATCGCGGTTCTTCGGGACCTTGCGAATCACCTGGCGGCGATTCTCAGGTTCACTGGTCGATTTTTTCTTTCGGAAGAACAAGATGATGGTTTGGTGGGGCCTTCCAGCGGTCGTGTGGGAGCAACGCGAGCCAAACGCGCTGCCCTGCCTTGCGGCAGACCGTGGGCGGGGATCCCATGAGTTCGACAGGCAATCGGACCATTCCTTAGGGAATTCCTTTTTCCCCTGGCAGAATCCGGGGGCAGCGCGGACCATGCCCAAGGGGATGCGGCACTGCCGAGAAGTCCCAATTGCATCCAGGTTTCCGCCATTTCGGTCGTCAAACGGCCCATTGCTCGCCCCCCATGCCGCCCTCCAGCTCCGAAACCTCCCCCACCGCGTCCATCGCGCGGCGGCTCCTGGGCAGCACCGGTTGGCTGGTGATCGGCCGCCTGGTGACCTCGGCGTGCACCCTTTTGATCCTGCTTCAGCTGGCCCACCATCTGCCCCTGGCCGGATTTGGGCGCATCACCTTCTACCTGGCCGTGATGATGGTGATCGGCAGCGTGAGCGATTTGGGCACGGGGCAGATCGTGGTTCAAAAGAGTGCACAGGACGAACTTTCCCTGGCGGCCTTGCTGCGTACGGGCCGGCGAGTGCGCATGGTCATGGCCCTGGTCTCTTGGCTGGTGTGGACCCTTTGGGTGTTCTCGAGCGGTGAGCCCGATGCGCTTTGGCTGTCGCTTGCGGGGTTGTTCCCCCTCACCTTTGGGTTGGAACTCTCCACGGTGCCCATGCGCAACGCGATCCAACTCAAGGCTCCCGTTTTGATTCGCACGGGGGTCAACGTGCTCAATCTGGTCACAGTGACCCTGTTGATTCAGAACTCGGTCACCCGCACGGGCCCCCTGTTTTTTGCCATGTCGGTGGGTTTTGCCCTTGGAAACGTGGCCTTGCATTTCTTCCACCGGGGAACGCTTCCGCCCAAGGCACGCCAAGGCGTGCCTTGGGGTCCTTTCCTGTTGGCCACCATCCCCCTGGGCTTGGGAGCCCTTTGCCAGCAGCTGTATTTCTGGATCGACAACGTGTTCATTCGCGTGCAATTGGGCGAGGAGGCTTTAGGTCTATACAACCTGCCTGTTCGTCTATTTTCCTTTGCCATCCTGGTGGCCGTCTTGGCACCGAGCGCGGCCCTACCCTGGCTTTCCCGGGAACATGCAGCCGGTAGACTTGGGCCGGCGATCGCGCGCTTGGCCTTGCCCCTGCTGGCCCTGGGCGCGGGAGCGGCGGGTTTCCTCGCCAGCGCTTCGGGGACCCTACTCCAGTTGTTCGGTGAGTCCTTTCCCGCCGCCCAGAGCACTTTTCAATACCTGCTGATGGCCCTGGTCTTCGTCCATGCGGGAGCACTCCTGTCCACCGGTATCATCGCCACGGGGCGTACGGGTGACCTGCTGTACATCACCGTGGCGGCTTTGCTGACCAATCTGTTGGGCAACGCCATACTCATCCCATCCATGGGCATCGATGGCGCTGCCGTGGCCACTTCGCTCACCGAAGGCGCGGTTGTCCTCTTCGCCTTGTTGGCCCTGGCCCGAACCGGTGTGCTGCCTTGCAAGCACATTCCCCTTTGGGTCTGGCCAGCGCTTCCCGGGATCGCCTACTTGGGTTGGATCTTCGCCCAGGGATTGTTGCGCATTCTGCCCGCTTGACCAATCATGGGGAGGCCTCCCCACGCCTATGAGCCTATCCATCGACTACCGCCCCGCCCTCGTCAACAGTGAAGGCATCGGCAGGTACGTGCGCGAATTGGTTCGCGGCATGTTGTTTTGCGGAATGGGTTCCGAGATGACCCTGTTCGCCGGGACCCTGCGCCCCTCGAAGTATTCCAGGAGCGAACTGGGGTTGATCGACGCGGGCATGCGCTTGCTGCGCCCACGCTATCCCACGCGCTACTTTCGCAACCGCCTAAACAAAAAGGGCATCGGCATCGATCAATGGATCGGTGACACCAGCGTCTACCACCAAACCCAATGGAGTCCGCTGCCCGTGCGCAATGCCGCCGAGGTGGGAACGATTTTCGATTGCATTTATGCCCTGGACGCGGTGGAACAAGGTGGGCCGGACTTCCTCCCCAAGGATGCGGCCCAACGGATGTTGGCCCAATCGAAGGCCCTGGCCGAACGTTGCGAGATCCTCATCGTTCCAAGTCAATATGTGGCCGATCAGGTCACGGAAAAACTGGGGGCCGATCCGGCCAAAGTACGTGTGACCCATTTGGGGTGTGATCATTTGCCTCCGGGGGCTTCGCGGCCCGGACACCTGGCTCCCAACGCACCGTACATTCTCACGGTCACGCGTATCGACCGACGCAAGAACCATGTGTTGGCCCTGCGTGTCTTTGAACGCTTGGTCAAGCAGGGTTACCCCCATCACTGGGTGGTGGTCGGGCCGCTGGGCCACGGACACAAGGAATTCGTCGAGGCTCTCAAGCAATCCCCGGTACGTGGTCGCGTTCGTTGGCTGCGACTTGTGGGCGACACCGAACTGTCCACCTTGCTCAAGAGTGCCGAGCTCCTGCTTTGGCCTTCCCGCAACGAGGGGTTTGGATTGCCGCCCTTGGAATCCATGGCCTGCGGAACGCCCGTGGTCACGAGTTCGGTCACATCGATCCCCGAAATATGCGGCGACGCGGCCATCCTGCACGACCCGTCCGATGGGGACGCCTTTTTCGAATCCTGCTGTAGATTGATCGAAGATCCGGCCTTTGCCCACGACCTGGCGGAGCGCGGGTTGAAGCGTGCTTCCCAATTCACTTGGCGCCGCACCGCCCAGGAAACCATGGACATCTACAAGGAACTCATGGACCGGAATTGATCGTCCACCTGCGCACCGCCCCTTGGCTCTAAAGCCAGGCTGCGTCGCCCAGGGATCCGCTGCGCGAACCGAGTTGCCACCAGAATGGAACCCCAGCCCACTGCATGGCCGCGTGGGCCGAACCGGCCTCAGGATTCCAACCACCCGTGAGCAGTCGGGTCTGAATCAGCGACCGCTGCGGTTGCAGTACATTGAAGTCCAAACCCACGGGCCCACCCCGCAGGATGATCGGTGCCCGGGTCCAGGACTGCAAGGGCACACAGCTCGGGGCGGACAGTGTGCCAGGGCCCTGGGAACGGATGGAGGCCCACCGGGACCCCACCGAGAGCAAGGTGACTTGGCCCTCGCCCAGGGGTTGCAATTGCAGTCCGGACAGCCGCACCTCCGACTCTTCGCTGGCGGGGCTGAGTCGAATCTCCAAGGAGCCCTGGGAGGCTCCAACGAGGAATACACTGCCCCAGGACTGCTCCGCCCGTTCGGCCCGGCCCTGGCAATCCTGATACAGGTCGTCGCCGGTCACGGTTACGGCCGTGGAACCGGAAGTGCAATCGGCGCGACCATAAACAGCCAACATGTATGCACCGGGTTCAAGGCCCGACAGGTTCCAAACCTGGTCCTCGCCCTTGGTTTGTGCGCCGTCCCCCAGGAGTTCTTGATCGCCGCCCGGCTGGTCCGTGTTGCACGATACCCAGGTGGCCACATCATCGCATTGCAAGACGGCCTGGGAGGCTTGGCCATGTACGTCCACAAGCGGTAAGCGTTCCCCTTCGTTCACTCCGAAGCGATTCCATAGCCCGGGCTGGGCCAGGTCCCCGGCGCAATCGTTGCGTGCCACCGGACCCAGCCCCACATCCACGTTGAATGCGGCGGGCTGGTCACTCACACCTTGGCCGGGAGCCAAGGAAGCGATGAGGAGTGCGTGGAATAGCATGGGTCTTGGGGATTTCAGTCCAGATCAACGATCGAGGACCAACTCCAACTGGCGCATCAGATCCTCGTTGCCGGGGAAACGGGATAGTCCGTTCTGCCAAGCGGTGCGGGCTTCTTCGATCTTACCCATTTGCATATGCATGTTGCCCAGCAGCAGATAAGCCTGAACGTGGCTAGGCTCCACCGGAACCAGGTTTTGCTTCTCGATCAGGAGCTCGAACTGCTGAATCGACTCGGATTGCTTGCCCATGATCGGGGGCCAGAAGCTGAGCGCGATGGCTTTGGAGCGACGCGCGTCCAAGTGGTTGGGGTCCAACTCCAAGGCCTTGGTGTAGGCCTTGTCCGCATTGCTCGCCACGAACCCGGCCTTCGGGCTGGAGCCCATGGACTGCACTTTTTGGATGTAGGCGTCGCCCAAGTCGTTCTGGGCGTCGGGATTGTTCGGGTCCGCTTCGGCGCGTGCCTTAAAGAGATCGATCAGCTCATCCACCCGGCCTTCTGCCGTGGCCTTATCCCAGAGCTTTTGGATCTCCCCATCGCTCAAATTGCCCGCGGTCATGGCGGCGAACCAATCCTCGGGGCCGCCTTCTGCCTGGCCAGAGACCAGGGCCGCGGGGACCGCCTGGGCCGTGGGGTCCGCGGCCTTGCCGCTGGATCCGGAAGTGCTGCTTTCGGACCCGGGGGCCTGCACAGTCTGACGCGGGGCGGCGAGCCATTGGTCCTGCTTGGCCTCCAAGGAAACCAGACGCTCGTTGATCGCATCTAGGCTCGAGCTCAATTCCTGCCCTTCGGGGGCGGTCAATGCGGGGCCCGAGCCCGTGCTATCGGCAGCGTTGGAATTGGGTCCTAGGAATTTGGCGCCGGCGGCGCCTCCGATGACGGACAGGACGAGAACGGAGGGAAACAGTAGGGCAGCTTTCATGACGATCGTGGGGAGAGGGGCGAATGGTCAGCATGGCCATACGGCCTTTCCCAGCGCTCATTTTACACAACCCTAGGAAAAAGCTAGCCCCCCCGTGGGGCCTTCCCGCATCGGGTCAGACCAAACGCGTCAGGGAAACCCGGGTGCTGTATTGGGTGCTGCCCTCCCCCATATCGTTCAAATCCCCATTGACCAGCTGGTTCACATTGCACCCTTCTGGCACCTGGGTCTCGTCCACAAATCCGCTGATGTGGAGGGCACCCCGGGGAACAAAGTCCTCCAACGCGACCTTCAAGGTCAGCGATCCCAGGTCGTTGTGGATCCGCACGGCCTCACCGCCTTGGCAACCTTCGGCCTCCGCATCTTCAGGATGCATGGACACGGTCGGAGGCCCGAGGCGGGCCAGGTGCCGTTCGCTGTGCAGGAACGTGCTGTTGTGGGTGAACTTGGAAGGTCCGGGCAATAGCCAGAAGGCGCCACTGTGCCCACCCCCATCGTCGGGTTGGTACTCGGCCATGGCGGGCAGACCGGCGTCCTTTGCGGCCTGGCTGAACAGTTCGACCTTGCCCGAGGGCGTGCCCCAGTCGTCGTAGTCCTTGCCATGCAACTCCACGGGCTCGTGGGCCTGGAGGCGGGTCCACTCGTCATCGGTAAACCGCCCGCGATTCACCTGGAGCAGGTTGCGGCATAGCTCCTCGCTGCTTCCAGCCCAGGCGGATTCGGGCAACCCTGCCGCCTTGCCGATGGCTGCGAAGGCTTCAAAGTTGCTGCGGCATTCGCCTTGCACGGCAATCGAGGGCGCCACGAAATTCAAAACCCGCTGGCCATAGCTGCGCAACAAATCGAATTGCTCCAGGAAAGACGTGGCGGGCAGGATCACATCGGCCAGTTCTGCCGTGGCGGTCATGAAGAGTTCGTGTACCACCACAAAATTGTCTTCGCGGGCCAGACCGCGTCGAACGGCACCACTGTCGGGCACGGTCACCGCCGGATTGTGGCACCAAACAAGGGTGGCGCCAAAGCGGCCCGTTTCCATGGCGCGGCCCACCTGAATGTGGCTGATCGGTCCCTTGGGAGCTTCCGTGGGCCGCAGGTCCTCCCCCGTGGCCAAACCCAGGTCCAGATCGAAATGGTCACCACTCTCCCACGCAACATTTTCCGCTGCGCCGATCACGGCGGCGTAGGAACATGCGGCGCGCAGGGCCATGCCTCCGAATCGGCGGCGCCCCCAACCGATGCCCAACTTGAACATGGGTTTCCGCGCCCCATGGATCACGTCGGCCAGCTCCCGTATGGCCGATTCTTGCAAGCCCGTGATTTCGGAAGCTTGCTCCATGGAAACCAGGCCCGCCACGTGGGCCCGGAATTCGGCCCCACCCACGCAATGATCCTTCAAAAATTTTAGGTCCGCGGCACGATCCTGGAAGGCCAGATCGCAAAGGGCCAGGGCCAACGCCGCATCGCTGCCCGGATGGACACGCAGGGCCAAACCCCCATGCTTCGATACCCAATCCAAGGTAGCCGTACGCACAATGTCCAAGGCGATGACCCGTGCACCCCGGCGCACCGCAGCCTTCAAGCGCGGCATCAGGTGGGTCATGGTGCGAGCCACATCGTTGCCCCAAAGGACGATCACGTCACAGGATTCGATCTCTTGCAGATCGAAACCGATCGTCCGGCCCAGGACCGTGCGGTAACCCGCCTCCGCCGTGGAATCGCAAATCGTTCCATCGGTGAGTGTGCCCCCGAGGGCATTGATAATGCGCTCCGGGAATTTGCGGGCCACCACCCCCATGTTTCCGCTGTAGCCCAAACCGAGGATCCGCTCCCCGGGCAGGGCTTTCAGCTTGGAACCGATGAGCTCCAGCGCCTGGTCCCAGGTCGCCGGTTGAAATCCGCCGGCCGCGTCGCGGATCAACGGGGTTTGGATCCGGTTCTTCGCCCGCACCACATCGCCGTAGAGCGAAGTCTTTGAGCACAGGGTGCCCTTGGACCAGGCGTGCTCCGCTTGCCCCTTGATTGAGACGAGTTGACCTTGCTCATCGCTTTCCACCCACATTCCGCAGGCGTCGGGACAGTCAAAAAAACAAGCGCTGGATCGTACGGCCATGGGCGTTGGGTTATGGGGTGCGGGAGCCTTCGGGGAGACTGGAGGGTTGCGAGCTCATCTCCAGGAGTTCCTGGAGGCGGCCCTCACGCTTGCTCTGCAGGGTCCAATCCTGATCGAAGCGCAGGGTCCATCCGCGCGCGCCGCGGGAAACCTTCGAGTAGGCCACATTGGCCGAGGCGGAATGACCCAGGGGAATGCTCGTGGTCACGTTGAAGCCCGCGTTGCGCTCCCAACCCCAAATGAGGTCGGCACCCGAACCGCTTTCGCGGACGGTGAGAGGCGCGCCCAGGACTTCCACACACTGCTGCATGCTGGCCTCCCCCACCCGCAAATCAGCGAACAGGGTATCGGCGCGCTCGGCGCCCCGGTCCACGCGGTTGTAGCTTCCGGAAAGGCAACCGGGCAACAACACCGCGCATGCGAGAAGCAAGGGAAGCTTCAAATCAATCGTCCTCGCCGAGGAAGGGCAATTCGAACTCGGAGTTCTCCGCCTCGAAAGTGGCCGCCACGTGGGTCAGTTTGTCCTGCTCGTCGAAGAACACCCACACCCGGTCCGAGCGCTGATCCACCCCTTGCAAGCCCACGATAAAGAGGAACATTCCCGTGGTCTTGTTGCGTTGGTATTCGTAGCGGTACGCGCTGCGGTGCCCGAGTTGCACGACCTCCGAGGGGGCACCCAAGCGCTCGACCACATCGACCGCCGTATGCACGCCGGGCTCGAGCGCGGTCACCACCTGGGGCGAAATCGGCTGCTGAATGTCGGCTCGGGAAAGGAAACAGCTCGAACTACCCACGAGCAAAAGGGTGGCCAAGCAGGCCTGGGTCAAGATTTTCATGTTGGTTGGTTTTGGAGTGTGTGCTGGGAGAGTCCTCGAAACTTGGCGGACCGCCCGCTCACTCTACGGTCTTGTCCATCAGGTCGAGAACCCCGTCCTCACGATAAAGCGCCTCCAATCCGGCCCGATCCTTGGGACAGTCCCGGGAAAGCACTTCGCAGCCCGACTCGGTGATCACGACCACGTCCTCGATGCGGATTCCAATGCCCGTGGCCTGCTCATAGAGGCCGGGCTCGATGGTGAAGACCATGCCCGGCTTGAGTTCGACACCGAAGGGGCCCGGATCGTGCACTTCCATGCCCACCCAGTGCACGGCGCCGTGGGCCATGAACTCGCCGAAACCGCGATCTTGCAGCACCTTCGAGCAGGCCGCGTTCACCCCGCGCAGGCTCCCACCGGGCTTGGCCGCTGCGATGCCGGCGGCTTGGGAAGCCAAGACCGCGTCGTAAAGTTCCGCCTGGCGCGGGCTGAAGACCCCATTCACCGGCCAAGTGCGCGTGATGTCCGTCACGTAATGGTCCAGCTCGGGGCCGAAGTCCACGAGCACGACCTCCCCGTCGGCCATGGAACGGGTGGAATCCTGGTAATGCAACACCAGGGAATTAGCCCCCGATCCCACAATGGCGGCGTAGGCATCCCCGGTGGCCCCGTGGCGACGCTGCACCCAGGAGAGAAGGCTCGCCACTTCCCACTCGCCCAAGCCGATACGCGTGGAGCGAATTCCCTCCATGATGGCGAGGCCGCCGGCGTGGGAGGCGCGACGGATCGCATCGATCTCGGCCTTCTCTTTGATGACGCGCATGTCGCGCAGGGTCTTGGTCAAGTCCTGGACCTCCACCTCGTAAAGTTCCTCGAGCTTGGCCTTGAGCGCGCCCTCGCGACTCATGCGACCATCAAACTTGTCCTTGGCGCGCGCCTTGGCGTAGGGCTCGGCCGCATCGTAGCAGCCAGCCAAGGCCACCGCGGGGGTTTGCACCGTGTAGAGCACCTCGCCCGGATCCAGCAGTTCTTCGATGGCTTTGGCCATGTCCCGCTGACGCCGCAGGTCCTGGATGCCCGTCAATTCCCGGATCCACTCGTCATCGGTGTCCCAAATTTCCCCGACCCATTGTTCGGTGAAGGCGCTGGGTTTGTTCACGAACAGGATTTCCTTGCCCGACTCCACGTCCATGACGAAGGAAACGTCGGGGCTTTCCACCCCGGTCAGATACCAGAAGTTTTTGTCCTGGGTGAAGGCCCGGTAGTCCGACACCTTGGGCAAGCCGCGCAGCACGACCACACCCGGCTTCAAGCGACTGCGCAATTCCGCACGACGACCGGCGTGAAAGTCCTTGCCCAACCCGCATACGGGAGTGCCATTGGCATTTTGGGCCATGCTGCCCGCCAGGGCTGTTCCTTGGAATGTGGGCGCCTTGGTGGTCTGGGTTGTCTTGGTTTGCGCGGTCACGGGGACGGCCAGCAGGCCAGCCACCAGGAGCCAGGAGGGGTGGATCTTCATGGGACCAGGGTAGCGAACGATCGAAATCGTACCTAGACCAGACCGTGGAGGCCCCGGACCCTGCTCGCCCGCCCCCACCCCGGAGTCCGAGTTCCCGGGGCCTAAACCGGGATCCAGCGAAAGGTAAGGAATGTGTCCAGAAGCCATTTCCCAAGGTTGCCGCACCGCCTTACCCTGGGTTCACCGCGCTCCCAACCCGCGGCCCGATTTATGCGCATTGGATTCGACTGTGCCCCCCTGGTGTTCCCCCACTCCCCGGGCATTCGCCGTGTGGTGGAAAACACCCTGCAAGCCCTGGAAAAACGCGGGAACATGCAAGTGATCCGGCTCATGCCCGATCCGGAAGTAGAGTTGCGGCATTGGCGACAAAAAGGTCTGGCGCGTTGGGTCCAACAGGAAAAGCTCCAGGGACTGCACGCCTTTCAATCGGCATTTTGCCGCAGGGCCCGGGTCCCGGTTGTTCAAACCGTCCACGAGTTATCCTGGCGTCATGGCGTCCATGAGGCGGGGGCCTGGAAGCAAAAACTATGGGTATGGCTCGGGCGGCGCCGGGCTGCGGCCGTGGTTTGCGCCACGGACTTTGCCGCCCGGGACTATCGCGCCGCCTCGCGGCGCGGGCCCCGTCCCACCGTGATCCCCTGGGGTTTGACCCATGGATTCGATGCGGCTCCGGCCAAGGAGGACCTGGCACGATTGGAAGCCTGGGGTTTGGCGGGGAAGCAGTTTGTGCTTTCGCCGGGCGGCCTCCGCAAGAAAAAACGGCCCCTTGAATTGCTGAGCGCCCTCCTCCAAATCCAGCCCGCTTGCACAGCGCACCTGGTATTTACGGGACCCGA
>JARGOW010000018.1 GCA_029212955.1 Planctomycetota bacterium
TGCAGTTTCTCTTCCCCCATCCAAGCGCCCACAGGTTCGGGATGGCCGATTCCGAACAACAGATTGACGGACCCGATGCGCATCTCGGGCGCCCCCTCGGAGATGTCATCGGAAAAACCGAACAATGCCAGGGCTGGAGTCAGCCCAAAAAGCGCGAACACGGCCATCGTCAAGGCCATGCCCCGCGCACGTGGGAACTTTCTACGCAGCGCAAACCAAAGGAAGCCCACACCCAGCAAGAGGACAGAGATATGGGTTCGAAGGTTAGAGAGTTGCTCGAATTGGGGCCAGGAACCCGCCGCAAGTGCTCCCATAAAAACGAGCCATGCCAACAGGGACAGCACGCTGAGAAGCACAAAAACAATGCGCGCCAGCCAATGAATCTTCACGCGGACTCCCCCTGGATACACCGCTCGAGGGGGATAAGCATCACATAGGTGAGTGCTGCCGCAATGGTGTAGCAGCCCATCGTGGTGTACATCAGGAGCGAGTAGTCATTGCCACTCCCCTCCAGAACATAGCCTCCCACCTGGGGACCGATCACCCAACCCAACCCCCAAAGCGTGGCATTGATTCCCGTCTGAACCTCGCGCACCTGGGGCGGGGTGGCATTCATCATCAGGTTCTTGTGGATCGGGTGAGTACTGTTCATCAACGCCCCCCGCAACAGGAATGCGGTCGCGGCTAGGGGCATGTTCATGGTCAATGCCAGCATCAAAAAGAAGGGCAAGGATGCCAACTCGATGAACACGATCGAGCGCACATACCCCAACTTGCTCAGAATCCAGGGGGATGCCAAAAGGCCAAACGTCATCAAGACCTGTCCACCCGCAAACATTTGGCCCCAAGCGTCGGGCGCAAAACCGAAGCGATCTTTGAAGTACAAGGGAAGGAAGGGAATGCAAAACCCCGAACCGGCCGCTATGAATAGCTGGGGCAACGCGAAGCGCGCGATAACGCCGCGATGCTGGGCTGCGATCGACCAGAACGGTTGGGGTTCGGGCAATTCCTCCCTTTGATCCGAAATGGTTCGGTAGACCAGGGCAGCGAGAATACTGGTCAACCCAGCCGCCATGATCGCATATCCCGTGGCGTCGGCTTCCGCCTTGGCCAGCAGTTCTGCGGTGGCATCCGGCTCCAGCCACATGCCCATCAGGTAGCTCACCAACAGTCCAGCCAACAGGGCCCCGACCACCGAGGCCGTGGTGCGGATGGCCTCCGCCAAACCGAAGATCGAAGCCCGCTCGCGTGGTCCGGTATGGCGAAACAAAAAGGGCGCGATTACAACGTAATGCACCGCTAGGCACATGCCCGCGAACATGTTGAGAGCGCGCAGCCCCCAAAGCGGTTCCACAAAGGGCATGGCAAAGTACGCGCCGCCGCCTAGGCACGCCGCCACCATAAAGGTGCGCCGCACGGAACGGCGGGCCAACCAAAGCGCCGCGGGCAATGCGATCAGGGTTTTGCCCAGGGCGTCGCTGGCCAGGATGCTTCCGACCTCCCCCTTGGTAAACCCCCGGGCATCCAAGTAACGTGCCAAAAGGGACCAGGTCACGGCCTGCGCAAACCCCATCAACACCGCGCCAAACAGATAGCGTCGGGCCGGTTTGCTGGCCAGGCGCCAGTGCTCCTGGTAATTGCGGATGAGGGATGCCATGCGGGTGGGGCCCAAAGCATAGGCTCACCGCATGGGGATTGCACACCTGCAACCGTGGGCCGGCTGGAGTGGGCTCGGTTTTACATCGGCCCTATGGAGACCCCGTGAAATGGGCCGCCCAGGTGGCCTGAACCTTTTCGCCCCGGGCACCCCCAGGGGGTTCTGCGCCCAAGGGACGCCCCCCCCCACCGCCCAATTGGGCGCCCCTCTAACCCGCCTGGCGTTCGTCGAAAGCCCGGGCGCTATCCAACAACAGTTGCATCACGTTGACCTGGGCGCGTTGGGCTTTGGTTTCCGGCAAACCGGGCACAAACTTGAAGCTAGCCTGCTTGCGGTTCTCAAAGATTCGATTGAACAGGCTTTGGATTTGGTGATTGAGTGCTTCCTGCAATTGTTCCGGACTGACCAATCCGCCATTCAACAGGGTTTCCCCTAGCATTTGCGGGCTGTCCTGATGGCAGAACAGGAGCGAGTCCATGCGTTCACGCGAAATGGCTTCCTGGGTGACCAAGATCTCACCCAAGCGCAAGTCCCGGGGGGCACTCTCGCTATAGGCATGTACCAATTGACCCAATTGGAAGTGCATTTGTACGGTCTCTTTCGGCATGTCTAGGGTGAGCACGCCGGTCATACCCTGGCCGCGAATCATGCCGATCAAGTCGGGCAATTCCACCACCGCCCCGTGTCCTTGCAGCACCCCCTCGTCGCCCATGCTGGGCGCAATGGGAGGAGCTTCGCCCAGGGGGTTTCCCGGGTTTTCCTCGACCTCTTCAAGCTCGCAAGCATCCCGGGCGCAGAGGTATTGGCTAAGCCCTTTGACCGTTCGCGATAGCCAGCCGGACTGGCGTTCGCCCTCTTCCGCCAATCGCGCGGGCTCGTTGAGCGCTTCCATAGCCAATTCCATATAGGATTGGGCCTTGCGCGAGGCAGCGACCCAACTCTTGGACCGGTCCCAACTGCGCCAGAACCGTTCGCCGGATTGAAATCGTTGGAGATCTTCCTGGAGCAGGGTAAAGGAGGACTCGAGCTCGGTGAGAGCGCTTTGGTTTTGACTTTGGGACATTCGCTGGGGCAGGTTTTAGGGGGGCCCCACGGAACGCGAAGCCTCGATCCATGCATGATCGGAAGATCTGCCCTGGGCCTTAAATGCCAGCGGCCTGCTCTCGGTTCCGGCGGGGGTAAATTCCCAGCGAGGAACCTATTCCACGCCTGAGAACGCCCCAAGGGCCCTCAGCACCCCTGAAAATGGTGTTCCAAGGCCCGAGTCATCGCCTTGCAGGGAAACCCCATCCATGAAAATGAGCGCAGGTGCCAGGTCGCCTGCCGTGCGAATTCCCCGTCCCAGTCCAGCCCATGCCCGATCTTCTTGAACCGCTTGACCGCCAAAACCCGGCAAGTCCCCCGCCTGCCCGGATCGAACAGAGGGTTCAAAGCCCAAGGCCCAAATCACCCCTGGTTTGTCACCACATGCCTGACGGAATCCAGCCAGCTCCCGATTCAAGTGGGACTCCATCGTGGCTTTGGCCCCCTTCGCAGATTGCAAAATCGTGCGCCGGGGAATCCAAAGATCCACGCTGATGACCCCGAGTTTGGACCAGACATCGGAGTGCTCCACTCCGCGCCAACTTGATACTGCGAGGGTCAAACTCCCTTGAAAGGCCGGGTGGACCGTATCGATTAAGCGCGTCCACAGTTCGGAGCGATACCTAAGGATCTCAAGCCGGACCGGGTCCTGCAACTCCGACTCCCGGGGATTCGTACGAACGATTTCCCCCATGCCGTCACCCAGGCAAAGTAGGTCCACACCGGCCAATTGCGCAAACAATGCCGCATGCAATGCGCCCCGGTTGTAGGCCTCAAAGAATTCCTCCACCTTGGCACGGCTCGGCCAAATCATATCCTGGAGTAAGACACCCGAGGGAGTCGCCCACATTTCCAATTCCAAGCCGATTTTGATCTGTGGGCTACGCGCCTGAGCGATCGAGGCGAACAGCAAGGACTCGCCCCGAACATCCCCCACGCGCCGGTCCGTTCTCAATGCGCGGGTACGAACCAATGGGGAGTGGGGCTCACTCACAATGCTAAGGTTAAACGCCAATGCCCTTGCCTGCCCCGCTTGCAGTGCGCGCATCCGCTCGTTCATCGCCTTCGAAGCCAAGCCCGGACCTTGAGCGTCCATCCCCCCCTGGAGCGAAACTCCAATTGCGGGCGCCTCCCCCTGTATGGACTTCATGGGGCTCCCCGGTTGGGGTTGGGCAGCCAAACTTCCTAGCCTTTTGGCAAATGCAGCAGACCACGGTTTCCAATCGGAGGAACTTTCGCCTTCCTTCCAAAGTCGCATCAATTGGTCCGGGTCCTGGTCGATAACGACCTGTACCAGAAGCGCACGCAGAGGTCCGACCAAATGCGGGGAAACCCCTTCGAGCCCGTCGCCAGAAACCAATTCGGCAGGCGTGGGCAATTCACCCAAACGAGCGATCCTGGACCACCAGTCGGTGATCGAGTGGCCCCAATATTGTTCCGAGGCTTGGAGACCTGCAGCCTCTGCCAACCATGGCAAAGAAGCGGGGCCCAGGTGACTCTCCAAGAACACCTGACCCGCGCGAGCTCCGGCATCGCCCAAGGAACCGGATCCGAGAAGGACTTGAACCGTGCGGTCGATGGGATCCACCTGGGCCCACCCCCCCGGAGCCTCCCCGAATCGCCATTGGTGGGCACTACCCTGCACATATAGGTGGGGCGACTGGGGCGAGGCCATGCCGGACCATTCGCTCAATCTTCCCAAGGTTTCGACCATGGCTTCGGCATAGTCATCGATCTCCCCATTCGAAACCTCACCCGAGGAAATCACGCGCCAACCTTTAAGGCGTTGGGTCTCACGCGGATTCACTCCCTTGGCCTGGGCATGCCAGGGGCGGCAATCCACCCAACGGTCCCGGCGGATTTTGCCCAGTGAATTCAACTGTGCTTCGACTACGGGGAAACCGCGCCCATACATGCGGAGCATGGGGAAAGTACCCGGCTGCAGTTTCCTCAAGCCTGCTTGCAACCACTTTGAATCCTGCGCTGCAAGCAGGGTCACCGGCAAGCCGTTGCCTTGGGGATCCTTGAACGTGGCCAGCAGCCAGGCCTGTTCCTTCTTGGCAGCCAACCCACCGTATTCCCACCGATTCTCGCCCCGAATGACGCCCAAATGATCGAGAAGCGCGTCCACTTCCGAATCTCCAGCGCAACCGATGACCACCCTTGATTTGGCCCTGGAAGGATGCACACCCGGATTCAGCAACTCCACCTGCAGCCCCATTTCAGAACGCCATCGATCCATCGAATGCTGCAACCATTCGTCATCGGCCCATTCCGCGCGGGTGACTTGCACTTGAACTTCAGGATTGTGCGCCAAGGCCCAGGCCAAACCGGCCCCTCCCCCATGGTGCCCGTCCACGGGCCCACCGCAGGCGAAAATCCACACCAGGATCGAAGAGAGCCACAGCCCCTTCGCGACCGGGCAACAGTTAGTGTTCGGTCGCTTCAACCTGAATCCCTTTTTCAAAGGCCTTCAAAGCCTCCAATAGATCGTACCCCAACGCGCCCTGCTGAATCGCCAGGTCCCGTTCCTCGTAGGGATCAGCAAACACGTCATACAGCTGATGGGTTCCCCGCTCCGGGTCCAAAATCAACTTGTGATCGGAATGCAAGGCAGCGCGCAATTCGCGGGCCCGGGAGAGCTCGCTGAACAGGAAGCGGTCCGGGACCGGCTCCCTGGGCAAGACGGAGACGCCCTGCCAGGTCCTGGGAGCCCGCAACCCCACCAGGCGCAAAACGCTCGGGGCCAAATCGATCAAGGACACGGGGTCCTCGATGACCCCCGGCTTGACACCCGCGACGGAAATCATGCAGGGCACACGCACCAGGCTGTCGGCCAGTGAAGTCCCATCGCCGATGTGACCCCGCTCGAGCAATTCACAACCATTGCTCGCCACGCAAACCACCACGGTATCCCCGTCGGCACCCGCTTCGACCAGGGCCTGTAAGAGCTGGCCCACCTGTTCATCCACCCGTTGCACCCCGGCGTTGTACCGCTCTCGCAGAATGCTCAAGTCCTCGTTTTGCCATTGGTCCCGATAACGAAGCCACTCGGCGCGCGTGAGCGGTTGCCCACCCTCCTCCACATCGAAAGGGGGCCCCAGGCCACCAAGCTGGACCCACAATAGGGTGGAGTGCTCGCCCAGATCGCCGATGGCGTCCAGGGCTTGGGACATGGTTTTTGCGGTTCGCTCCCCGCTGGTTTCCCCCTCCGCCACGGCATACTCCTCAAACCCCTGATCCAGGTTGTAGCGGGTGCGCAGAAAGGGATGCTGAACAAAAGCCTGGGTCTTCCAACCCGCTCCACGCAGGACCTCGGCCAGGGTCACGTGCCGCCCCTCGAAGGAGCGCTCCAGGGAAGTGAATCCCAGGTAACTCGGATATTGCGATGCCATGATCGAGGCCACGCTGGGCGCGCACCAAGAACTCGTCGCAAGGGCGTAACCATAGGTGAACGAAGCTTCGGCGAGCCGGTCCAAATTGGGGGTCACGGCCACCCGCACCGGCGCCTCCGGCTTGGCATTTTCGTCCCCCGGTATCTGGACGGAAACGGGCCGCGTGTACCAGCTTTCAAAGGCTCCGAGCGCGTCCCCGCGCAGGCCTTCGATCGTCACGAGCAAAACATGCTTGCGCCCCGCCGCTTGCACGGAATCCACACTGGGGGAGCAAGCTGCAAAGAGCCCTGCCAAACCCAGAATGCCGGCGGCCACCGCCCCCATTTGTTTCCAGCCGAATCCCATCACGACCCGAGCCTACGCCCCGGGAACGGGCGGAGCAAACCCTGCTTGCCCCGATGCGAATTTCCGGGATGGGAACCGCAACCGTTCCCAACAAACGGCCCCTCAACCGTCGTTTTCCGCCAAGACGCGGTCGAAGTCACAGCGATCTGCTGCCACCCGGGCACAGCGACACCAATCCACAAGGTCCAGGCCCAAATCCTCCGCCAAGGATCGAATCTGGCCCATGGCTTCCAAGGGCAGGGCCCATTCCAGGCGCGGGCCGACCCCCAAGCTGCGGACGCGCCCCTGGGGGGCATCCCCATACAGAGTCAACCCCTTCAAGCGCAGCACGAATCCGGCTTGGATGCGACGGGGGCTGTCCTTGTAGGCCAGACCACCGGGCCTTCCCTTGAAACCCAACTTGGCCATGAGCTCGATCAGCGTGAGGTCACAGGAAATCGGTGCGCGGGGCTTGCTGCGCACCCGTATCTCCGGCCAGCCGCCTCCCTCCACACCGGCGCCATGGACCTTGCGAATGAGTTCGAGCTCGCGATCCACTTGCTCCGCTTGGTCCGAGGAAACCAATTCAACCTGCCTCCAGTCATCCTCGGCCAGCAGAAATTCTGAACCGTCCACTGCGGTTTCACCCAGGCCCGGAATCGCATCGCAAATCGAAGGGAGGCTGTAAAGAATCGCACCCGCCTGCAACCCGTGGGCACGGCTCAAGTGCAAAGTCAGCCTGCGGGACTTGGTGTATTCCACGCGACTGCTGGGGACGGCTTTGACGATTTGCCAGTCCTCCCCCGACACGTGCATGGTGGTCGCACGGGCAAAGGAACCGGGCAAATCCTTGGGATTCATTTTTGTGACGGCCACCGTCTCGCCGGTCAACCCATCCACCAGGGTCACGCGCACCTTGGAACCAAACCAAAACATCAGGGGCCCACCCATCGGGTTTGGGCTGGAAGGGGCAAGTCCCTGCGAATGAAAAGGTCCAAGGGGTGATCCTCCGGTATCTGCATGGAGGCTTGTCGATAGGTTTCGGCAAAGCGCGCGCTCGCATCCCCGGGCTCGAAGAAACTCCGTTCCCAGGGGCAGATGTAAATGCTTCCGTTGGAGGCTCGTACGCCATTGCCCAGGATCATGTACTCGGGATTCTGATTCAAAATCCAGGTGTAGTTGGTGCGGTGATGGCCCTTGACCGAGGTCTCCAGGCGCGGCTCCACTTCGAGCACGCTATCGTTGGTCAGACCAAGGATATCCACCAGTGGCAGGCCCGAGGTCCAACCGAATGCTCCGATGGGCGAGATCGCCACTCGGCTGCCGGCGGGGACCGTGACCTTGAAGTGCTCACCCAATCGGACCCAACGCTGTTTGAAACCCTTTTGCGATTGCTCACGGGTGGCGCGTGCTTCCTGGGCCGGACCGAGATTGGAATCCACGAACTGGTCCCACTGCATGCCCAACGAAGCGACGACGGCCAATGCCATCGCCACGGATCGCCGATCCTTCAACGCCCCAAAGGCCAAGCACAACACCAGGGGAAGGATGGGGACAAAGAAGCGCGAAAGCACCATGAAATCCCCGCCCACGGATACCACGTACAGGGCGTACACTACGACGCCCACCGTGGCCGACTTGTAAGCGCCGAATCCGCGATCCCGAGAACTCCCCCACAGCGCCACCAGAATCCAAAGGGGCAGGCCAAAGTTCCGGGTCGCATCCCACAGATAGCTTGCCCCATAGGCCAGGTCCTCGCCCAGGGGCAGGCTCTTCGCATGGAAAGTGATCGGGAGCCATCGACCGTAGTAACCCAACCGGAATAGGGTCCAAGAAACCAGCGCGACCAGGGGCAAGGCCACCGGCGCGCGGAACCCGGCGCGCCACTGGGCCACGGCGAAGGGTGCCACCAGCAAGACGCACTCCTGCCGAAGCAAACAAGCCACAGCCAAACAAAGCGCGGCCCCCCAGGCGGGTCGCCGTTCCTGTTCGGCCCGTTGCTGCGCCACAAATGCACTCAACAAGCAAAGGGAAAGGCAAACCGTGCCCAGCCCCGCCACCGCATGCCATGCCATGGCCGGAGCGGCTGCCACCACAAGGGCGGCCCAGGGCGCGCGCCCATCCCGCCGCGCATGCACGGACAACAGCACGCTGCAAAGGAACATGGCTGCGATGCCTAGCCCCACCGAGAGTTGCGGGGAATCCCCACCCACGGCCTGCCATGCCGCGTGCATCAAAACCCAAAGCGGGGTGGTGAATCCTTCGAAGCGCTCACCGGCATTGAAGACCAGCCCATGGCCTTCCACTAGATTTTGGGCATACCGAAAACAGATGTAGTCGTCGTCCACAGGCCCGGTGCCCAGGAACCAAAGCCCGTGCAAAAGCGCGAGCAAGGGCGGCAGGAAGTACCAGACGTTGGAGGTTTTCATGGGGATGCCGGGACGGAACCCTATCCGTCGCAGGACCTACGATAGAGTTTCTCGTAGGCCTCAACCATCTGGGCCGGAAGAAAGGATCGCTCCACCCGCTCCTTGCCCGCTGCGCCCATGCGCCGTGTCTCGGCGGGATCGGCCAGGGTCTGACCAATGGCGACGGCCCAAGCGGGCACATCTCCGGCGTGCAACAAACGACCCGTTTCCCCGTGCAGCACCAAGTCCTGGAGCCCTCCCACCTCGGAAGCCAACACGGGAAGGCCCGCAGCCATGGCTTCCAAGGCGGCGATGCCCAGGCCTTCGGCCCGGGACGGCATGGCGAAGAGATCCGCCGCGCCCAGCAGGTCGGGCATGTCCTTGCGTTTGCCCAAGAGCTTTACCCGGTCGGACAGCCCCAGTCCCAATGCCAAATCCCACAGCTCGTCCTGGGCCGGCCCTTCCCCCGCGATGCACAACATGGGCCGGCTTTCCACCCGGGCAATGGCCTCGATCAGGCAATCGAACCCCTTGCGCGCCACAAGAGCCCCCGCCGCAAGCACCGTGGACTGGGACTCCTCCAGCCCGAGCTCCTTGCGCATTTCCCCACGGGGTCGCGAAGGCTGCAGCTTGCTCGGATCCACCACAGACCAAATCAATTCGGAGCGCTCGGGCGGCACCCCACCCTCGTGCAATTGCCGTAGCACCGCAGGGGAAATGGCCGCCGTATGCTGGACGAAGCTTCCGTAGATACGTCGACTCTTGCGGTTGTTCTTCACCCGCCGATCCATGCGGCGGGTGCTGATGGCAGGAATGCCCTCGCGCTTCGCAGCCCAGCCTCCCAGCCAATTGGCACGTCCTGTATGCAGGTGAACCACATCCGGTTGGGCCGCGGACAGGGCCCAAGAAATTCTACGCACCGCCAGGTAATCCCAATCGCCGCGCATGCGCACGCTCACGGTGCGCAGGTTGCGCTCCTTGGCGGCCTTTTCGACCAAACTATCCGGCTGGGCCACCACGGTGCAGGTGTGCCCCCTCTCCACCAACCCATCGATGAGCAGGAAAACCTGGACTTCCCCACCGGAGAAGCCCATCTCAGGATCCACGTGGAAGATGTGCATGGAATGGGTGGCTCGTATGGGCAAGGAGGCCACGGTCCGGGCCTACACCCGGGCCATGACCTCCGTCTGCGAAAGGATTCGAGACTAGGGAATCCGCGCGTAGCGCAGGGCGATGTCGTTGGCATCGCCGTCCCCGTTCAGGTCGGTTCCAGCAGCGCCTTCCAGGCCCTCCGGTGCCATCCAGACGATGGCTTTGGGATTGGGACCGCGCCCGACCATGACCGAATCCAAGCCCAGGTTTTGCAATACGCCCATGGAGATTGCCTGGGAACCGCCGGTCAAATCCACCCGTTGCAGGATGGTGTCGGTCTCATCGCCATCCAGGTTGTAGTCAAATCGCTGATCCGCCTCGGAGATACGGTAGTAGCCGTAGTTTCCGCGGGTCGTGATCCCGGCGTTGTTGCGCTCGACGCCCACGCTCACCCCGGGGAAGTCCAACTCGCGCGGACTGCCTCCTTCGATCGGGAAGGTGGGAATGCTGTCGTTGGTATCTCCGTCATTGTTGCGGTCGACTCCGGTGGAGCTTTCGCGAATGGCTGCCAAGAAGCGGGATTCCAGGGTGGGGTCCGGGGACATCCAAGAGACTTGAATGAAGGTCGTGCTGCCCTGGTCAAAGTTCCAACCGGTGCCCGGCAGGTTCGGATCGAGCACACCGATAAATTCCTTGTCGGTGCCCACGTCGCCATCGTGGTCGCGACCGTCGGCGCCCTCGTCCACAACGGCGACCCACAGGTCACCGTCCAGGGCGATCACACCGCCGCTGCCGCCAGGGATGCCGGTGTCCAGGGCGATCAACTTGGTCGCATCCGTAACCGGGAGCGGGGCTGCCAGGGTTTCCACCCAGCGTAGAATCTCGTCGTGTGTGTCACCGTCGCCGTTCAGGTCGCAGGTGCCCTCATAGGCCTCCTCGCTCACCACGCCCAACCATTGGGCTCCCAGGCTGTAGATTTGACCGCCGCCGACCAAACCCGTGTTGGTCGGTGCGTTGAGCACGGAGTCCGCGGTGTAGTCGGTCAGGTTCAACCAATGCAGAACCTCGTCGAGGCTGTCCGCATCTTCGAAGCCAACACATTGGCCCGGCTTCCAAGCGCCCGCAAACAGGGCCGGGTCGTTCAAGTTGGTGCCCATGGTGATTTCATCCACGGAATAGGCCACCATGCGCTCGGCGCCATCGGTGATCACTTCCACGCTGGAGGCGTCCGTGCGCAGGGTCTGGGGCACAACCTGAATCTCACCACCGGAGCCCGTACCAAAAAGGCCCAGCACCCGGGTGTCCAAGGCGTCCGCGTCCCCGTTCATGTTGCCGCCTTCGGCCACTTCGGAGAGGGTCATCCAGGCCACGCCGTTGGAGGCACCGAGCAAGG
This sequence comes from Planctomycetota bacterium, assembly GCA_029212955.1. Taxonomy (GTDB): domain Bacteria; phylum Planctomycetota; class UBA1135; order UBA1135; genus NORP259. Next base: position 11,353 of record JARGOW010000018.1, read on the forward strand.
AGACGCTGATGCCGTCGCCACCCGGGTCCACGAACGAGGTATCCACCATGCGCGGGGCAGAAGGTGCGCTGCTCGCGGTCGGCACATCGGCCGCGTACAGGTTGGAATCACGCAGGGCCACCGGGGCGGTGTCCCCCACGTAAACGAGCTCACCGTTGTTCTCGAAAATCGACGTGCCCGCCAGGGTGTCGTAGTAGGTGGCCATGGCCTCGCCCACATGCCAGTAGACGAGGACGTCATCAACCATGTCCAAGTCCGTGTTCCAATCCGTGCCGTCGGCGGCCTCGGAAACCACGAAGAATAGAACTCCATTCACCCAGGCCATGCCTTCGGTTCCCACGGCGGGATCCAGGGCCACGCCCAGTTCCACCACCGCGTTGGTGCCCAGGTTGACCACGGTCATGGAGCCGTCGATGAGGTCCCCATCGCCGTTGAAGTCCGTTCCGCCCGCGCCCGTTGTGGCCTCGCTGGCTGGGAATGCCAAGTATTGGTCGTTGACGGCAACGGGGGAGGCCGCAGCGATCGACTGGGAAACGGTACGGGTGACGAAATTATTGAGATCGTCATCGTCCACGGTGCAGGCACTGAAACAGAAACCCGTGAGAAGCAAGCCGGGGATCCACAGGGGTGAAGCCGAGGCTCGGTCAGAATTAAAGATGCTCATAGGAAGGAATGGCGGGGAGGCCAGGGTCGTTTTCATGGGCCAGGATAGCGGAAGGGGCTTCCACAACCACCAGGAGCCCGATGATTAATAGGTGCGATATGGGCTCGTACTGAATTCGAGCCTGCGGGGGGGGGGTGGTCGGGCTGATTGAACCTGGAAAGCGAGGCTCCAGGATGCTCATATGGGTGGGTGAAAATCCTCCTGACCTGCCCCCCCCACGCGGATACCTTTGGCTATTCGATGCCTGCCCCGGGCCTCCTACGACTGGGAGGAGAAATGGAAGGCGTCGGCCACCACGTGCTGCTGGAGGACTTGGCGTTTCGCCTGGCGAAGGGTGAATTGGACCCGGGGGAAGGACTTTGCCGCAGCGCCGCGGAGTGTTTGATCGCGCGTGGACCCGTGGACATGCTCGGCCTATCGGTCATGGGTGCAACCCTGCCCGCAGCCCTGGCCATTGCCCAACACTACAAAAATGCCTTCCCACGGACGCCCATCCTATTGGGCGGCCCAGGCACTACCGGCACCGACCGCGGACTCTTGGAACGTTTCTCCCAGGTGGATGGCGTGGTCCGGGGCGAGGGCGAATGGACCCTAACAGAATGGTTGGAACGGATTGATTCGGACACCGATCCAGACTTCTCGGGCATCGAAGGCCTCACCTGGAGGGACGCCTCGGGCTCGGTACACGCGGAACCGGACCGCTCTCCCCGCAAGGACCTGGAACAGGTGGCGCCTTATGCCTGGCACCTGCTTCCGCCCCTGATCGAATACAAGAAGCTCACCGGCGAGGACGAGGGATTGACCCCCCTGGACTCGGGCCGGGGATGCGCCTACGACTGTAGCTTCTGCACCATCGGCCGCTTTTGGAATCGCCGATCCCGCCCCTTGCCCGTGGCCCGTCTGGTTCCCGAGATCCTGGCCCTGCGCGAAATGGAAGGCGCCAAGCAGGCCTACCTTTGCCACGACATCTTCGGCGCGGACCGGGACCACGCCATGTCCCTCTGCCAGGCCTTGATCGCCGAGGGCTCCCCCGTGCCCTTCGAAGTGCGCGCTCGCATTGACCACCTGGACTCCGAATTGCTCGAGGCCATGGCCGCCGCCGGTTGCTACCGGGTGTTGCTCGGGATCGAATCCGCCTCACCGGAAATCCGCCGGGCCCATCAAAAGAACATGCGCGACGACATAGATGCCATGGCGGTCATCGACGATTGCGTGCGCGTGGGCATCATTCCGATCCTTTCCCTCATCCTGGGCCTGCCCGGCGAGGGCGAAACTCAACGTGCCCAAACCCTGGACCTTTGCAGCCAGGCCGCCCTACGTGCCTGCGTAAACATTTCCCTGCACCTGGTGAACCCCCAACCCGGATGTTCCATTTCCAAGGACTGGGGGGAGGGCTCCCAAACGGTGCCCGGCATCGCCCCCGACATGGCCCTTGGAACCGGTCTCACCGGGGAGGAACGCCAGCTCATCGACGGGCACCCGGACCTGTTCAGCACCTTCCACTTGCTGTCCGCGGACCTGTTCCCGGGGGGCCAGGAGGAACTCCTGGAAATTGCTGCGATCAACAAGGGTTTGCCCGAGCTTTGGCGGCGCTATCCGCGGTCCTTCGCCCTGGTGGCGCGCCACATGGGCTGGAATAGCCTGCAGGTGTGGCGCCAATTCAAGGCCCAGAGCCGTAGCTTCCCGGGCTGGATTCGCTCCTTGGGCGATGCCCGCCTCCGGGCTTGTCTAGATTGGGAGCAAGCCAGTATCCGCATCACGGCGCGGGGTTCGGAGGGGTTCCAGGGCGACCTGATCCCCCGGCCCACGGGCGAGGTCCTGACAGTCCCAGTGGATCTGGAAGCCCTGGCGTCCGCCCTCTTTCACCAGGGCGAGCTCCCCCCCGTGCAAGCGCCCACCCACTTCGCCGTGGTTCCTTCACCAAACAACCAACAGGGTGTACGCACCCTGCGTATCACCCCCGATGTGGCCCGCGTTCTGACCCTGGTGGACAGCCAGGGCTCCAAGGGCGAATCCCTGCCCCCCGGCCTCGATCGAGCCATCCAATCCCTCCAGGCCAGCGGACTGCTCCACACTCCCACTCCATCATGAATCAAAACCCCGACTTTCCTGTCTCCCTGATCTTCCCGCCCCAGGGGCACTTCACCCAGCCCTACCTGGCCTTGCCCTGCCTGAAAGCATGGCTGATGGAAAACGGCTTTGGAAATGTCCACGTGCAGGACATTTCCATCGAGGCCTACGATCACTTTTTGACCCCGGAGTACCTGACGTACGCGGCCGACAAGGTCAAAAAACGCGAAGCCCTGGCCCCCACGGACGTCGGCGCGCCCCTGCCCTTCGACCGTATGCGCGCCTGGCGTAGCGCGGTGGAAAGCGAACTCACCGCGGAATCGTTGATCGGGGACATCGAGCGCTGCAAGCAGGTGGTGCGCGGGGAGGCATTTTACGACCCGGACCAGTACATCCCCGCCACCCGGGTGATTTACCAGGGATTGCGCCTGGTCTCGGCGGCCCACTTCCCCAGCGAAATCACGCCCCACAACTTCACCATGCGGTACGCCAATGACCGCTCCAAGGAAGTCATGGCTGGCACCCTGGATGAGGACGAAAACCCCTTCATCAAGTATTACCGTGAAGAGGTGATCCCTGGGCTCGTGGAGCGCAACCCAAAGGTGGTCGGGCTCTCGGTCATTTACGGTAGCCAGCTCATCCCTGCCCTGACCCTGGGGCGCATGATCAAAGCCGCCCTGCCCGACTGCCATATCACGGCCGGTGGCGGATTCCTGGCGTACATCGGCAAGAAGCTCATGTCCGCCCCGGGCGTGGAGGACTGCCTGGACTCCATGATTTTCCACGAGGGTGAAGCTCCCTTGCTAGACCTATGTGAAACCCTCGCTGCGGGCAAAACGGATCTGACCGAAGTCGGTTCCCTCCTGTGGATCGACCGCCGGGATGGCGCAGTGAAAGCCGTGCGTAACAACCCGGCCCACCCGGTCCACCTCAACAAAGCGCCCCTACCGGACTTTTCCGACCTGCCCCTGCTCAAGTATTTCTCCCCCGATGTCGTCTTGCCGTACGACATCAACCGCGGGTGTTATTACGGGGAATGCGCATTCTGCACCTTGCCCACGGTCATCGGACCCGGCTACCGCACACGCTCCGCCGACACCATCGCTGGGCATATCGCCAGCCTTCGGGATACCCACAAAACCACCTACTTCAATTTCATTACGGACTGCATGCCCCCTGGCATGATCCGAGATCTTCCCCAGGCTTTGATCGACACAAACGCGGGAATCACCTGGTGGTGCGACGCGCGTGTGGAACCCAAGGCCTACAACGAAGAAGGCGCCAAACGGCTGTACGATTCGGGCTGCCGCAAGCTTCTGTTCGGATTTGAAACGGCCACCCCTCGCCTTCTTAAAATGATGAAGAAGGGCCAGAGTTTGAAGTCCATGAACCAGGTGGTTCAAAGCTGCGCGGATGCTGGCATCTCCGTAACCCTGTACGCCATGGTTGGATTCCCTAGCGAAACCCGCGAAGAGGCCCAGGCCACCTTGCAGTACATCGTCGACTCCGTGCCCCAGGTCCG
>JARGOW010000019.1:0-10517 GCA_029212955.1 Planctomycetota bacterium
AAGGTCTCCTTGCTGATGATCTTGCTACCGGCCGTCTTGGCATCCATGGGCTTGCCGAAGAACACGGTTTCTGAGGAGTGGCTCGTGGCCCAGTCCATCACGCCTGCGTCGTACACGAAGATGTTGTTGAATCCGAAGGAGCGAGCCTTCTCACCACCCTTGTAGCTCTTGGTACAGGTGACCCCGTTGCAATAGAAGATGATGGGCTGCTCCGCGGTCGCGGCGCGGATCTTGAGCAGGGTCTTGCGCTTCATGGTCGTGGCCGGCACGTTGATAGCGCCTTCCACTTGGATCACGTCGAATTCCACCGAGTTGCGCGCATCGATCACGATGGCACTCTTGCGCATGGCTGCAAATTCCTCGGTGCCCAGGCACTTCAGCTGGGGATACTTTTTGCGCAGCGGGAAGGGATCTTTCTTGTCCGCCTTGGGAGCGGAAGCTTCCTTGGTCTGCGAGGGCGCTTTGGCCTTTTCCTTTGCCGTCTCCACCTTTTCAGGGGACTGGGAGGCCAGGGAAACCGGAACCGAAGTGGTCCAGGCAAAACCAAAGAGAAGAGCGGAAAGGCTAGCTGCGCCAAAAAGACTGTTGCGAATCATTTCGATGTGGGTTGGTGTTGGAGCGTCCAAATGCGAAAGGACACCCGTGGGGAGGTTGGGAAATCGTTGCCGACTAGGCGGCGTGGGTTTTGAAGCGGTGGACGATCGTGGTCAAGTGGCTCACCTGTTCGGTAGACGACCGGGAGGTGGCGGTCAGCTCCTCTGCTGTGGCCGCGGCACTCTGGGTGCTCACATCCAGCTGATGAAGCCCCTCGGTGATCTGCTCCACGCCCGTGCGCTGCTGGTCCGAGGACTGATGCACATGCCCCATCAGGCCTTCCACACTCGCCAGGGATTCTTCGATTTGCGTGAGGGCTTGCCCCATGGTCGCTTTGATCGTCAGGCCCTGCTCCACACTCTCGGAGGAGGAAAGCACCAGGCTGGTGGTTTCGCGCGCCGCATCCGCACTGCGCGTGGCCAGCGCACGGACCTCATCCGCCACCACCGCAAAGCCCTTGCCCACCTCGCCCGCGCGGGCCGCTTCCACGGCCGCGTTGAGGGCCAAGAGGCTGGTCTGGAATGCGATCTCGTCAATGACCTTGATCACCGCACAGACCGCGTCGCTGGAGTCCTTGATTTGCCCCATGGCGTGGTCGAGTTGGTTCATGGCTTCCAGGCCATCGCTCACGTGGGTTGTGGTTTGTACCACGTGCTGCTTGGCCGATGCGACGTCTTCGCTGTTCTGCGTACTTAGCGTGGAGATCTCTTCGATAGCCTCTGCGATGTGGTGCAGGGAATCGGCTCCCTCGCGGGAGGTATTGGCCAATTGGGTGCTTGCGTGGGAAACCTCGTGGGTACCCGCTCCCACATCTCCAACGCGTCCACGGACCTCCAAAACGAGCTCTTCGATCTTTTCGACAAAGCCGTTGAAGCCGCGTGCCAATTGCTTGGCTTCGTGCACGCCCGAATCGGGAAGTCGCACCGAGAGGTCGCCCTCCCCCTCACCCAATTCGATCAGCTGCACGGCAGCCTGATGGATAGGCTTGGAAAGCCGCCCTGCCAATTTTGACAAGGCCACAATGCCTACCAGGATGGCAATCGCGCCCACCAAAAGCGAAGCCAAGATCATCTGCGTAGCGCCAGCCGTCACCGCGGACTCGGGAACATCGAACAACATGACCCAGGGCTTTCCGTCGGGACCGGTTTCCATTTCCACCTGGCAGATCAGTCGCCCATCCACCAAGTGACTCCCCGTGGAATCCTGAACGGGCGGGGTGGCGCCTCCCCCTTCGGGCTGAAACAGCACCTGGCCCGTGTGATCCAATAGCCAAAGTTTGCCATCCATCGATCGCAACTGCTGGCTCATTGCGCCTTGGACCCAATCCAAGCTGAGGTCGATTCCTGCCACTCCGTACACCTCACCATTGGCTCGAATCGGTGCTCCCAAACGAATCCAAGTGCTGTCGCCATCGATCTTTGGTGTACTCCAATAGGAAAGTCCAGTCCCAGTCGCGCGCTCTACCTCGGCTTCGAAGCCCTCCAGGACGGCCACCTGAAGCTCGCCGTCCAATTCGTTCACATAAGGCGCCATGCGGCCATCCGCATCGTTGCCGGGGGTGCCCCCATAGGCCATGTCCAAATCATCGAATGCGTTGGGTGTCCAAGCGCTAAATGCGCCACGGTAGCCAGGATCTGCTCCAGCCACGATGCCCAAAATTCCTTGCACGTTCTCGCGGGTAAGGTCGAGCACGATCTCTTCGTCCTTGACCGCGGATAGGGTATTGGCCAGGGCTTGGGCTTCGCGCAGGGATCCCATGAGGGGTTCACGCACGGAAGCCGCCCGGGAGGCCACGGCCTCTTGGATAGACTCCTGGGCCTCGGAGATCGCCCGCGAGTTCCCGCTATAGGCGAAGTACGAAACAACCGCTCCTACGGTGAGCGCCATACAAAGACCGGCGGATAGGGTGATTTTGGCCTGCAGCGTGGATGTATTCATAGCTGCCATCGTTTTCGACACGAGGCCGCCGCCACGATGACCCCAGTCGCGGGAGCGTGCTAAATCTGGGATGTCACCATCTGCGCGCAGGCCACGAGCAATGCAAAACTACCGGCAGCCCCCACCCAAACACGCTTTCTGTGGACCTGGGGACCGGGAACCAGGAACACCCAAACCAGCAGGAGCACCATGCAACCGTTCTTGATTAGAGACGCGGCGGGCGGAGTGTCCACCATGCTGCCCAAGCATCCGCAGTCGGCAATGCCGTAGGCATTCCAAGCGAAAAGGATCAGGCCCGAAAAACCCAGGATCACGGCGATGGAGCCCCCCGCGATCCACCTGGGACGCCAGCGCACGCACAACGCCCAACCCAGAAACAATTCCAAGCCAATCGTGGTTAGGGCGATGGGCAACATGTGCCTGGCTTCCACGGTGCGATAGTAGGTGGCCTTCTCAATGAAGCCATAAACGTCATAGGCCTTCGCAAATCCCGTGACCAAAAAAGCCAGCCCCACCAACCACGCACACAGGGTGGCACTGCGGGATTTCCATTTGGAGGGCGACGGTTGCATGCCTTCGAATCGACCCGAACGGGGTTCGGCCTAGAGCCCCAGTCCCAGTCCTCCCAGCGAAGGCACCCCCACTCCGGGACACCCGGCGAACCCGCCCCCTACCCATCGGCCACATTCCTGGCCTGGAGCCAGCACGCATTCCCCCAGGCCTAGGAGCCGGCGGGACTGTAGTGAAGCGCCTGGGCGCTCGACTCGTCGGGCAAGAAAACCAGGTGGTTCGGGCTGATCCTCCCCTGCCCGGAGGACTCCGGCACGTGGTAATGCTTACTGGTGGAGCAGCCCACAAATCGATAGATCAATTCGCGCGAACAGTAAGCGCAGTGGGCCCGTAGGGGAGAGCGGCTCTGCAGGGTGAACATGGGTCGCACGTGCCGGGGCTCCGTGCGCGAAATGCAGGAAGGATTGGGACACGGGTTTTCCCCCTCCGCCACGGGCCAGGCCTCCGGAGCCTTGCTTTCGAGCGGTCCATCCAACTCGATCTCTCCCATCAGTGCGGCCAGCAATGCCATGCGGATCGGCACGCCCCGGGCTGCTTGCTTGAAATAGATGCTGCGCGGGTCGTTGTCGATCTCCTCCGAAATCTCATCGCGGCGCGGAAGCGGATGCATGACCACAGCGTCCCGCAGGGAATCGGCCGACATGGAGCTTTTCTGCAAACGCATGTATTCGCCGTGGCCTGACTCCTGATTCTCCAAGCGTTCGGTTTGCGGGCGCGTCATATACACCGCGTCCACGTTTTGCACCTCCCAATCGCTCAGGTCGGTGAACAACGAAAGCTGGTGGGGCTTCTGCGGAGTGAGGTACACCGCGTCGCTCGCATTGGCCAAATCGCCCAGGCGGCGCACATCCGCGCGCACGGGTGCCACACCGAATTCCTCGCGAACGCGCTGCACCACGTACTCGGGCAATTCGAACCCAGGCTGCGGGGTGCAGATGATGTTTGCGCCAAAGCGTGCGAGCGCATACACGAAAGAGTGCACGGTCCGGCTGTATTTCAAATCCCCTGCCAGCACCACCTCGAGGCCTTCGATGCGGCCTCGCTCCACGTGCAGGTTGTACAGGTCGCACAGGGTTTGCGTGGGGTGCTCGTGGGCTCCATCGCCCGCATTGATCACGGGCACTGGCGAGTACTGGGCCGCGAGCCGGGCCGCCCCTTCGCTAGAGTGACGTAGCACGATCACATCCGCGTAGCCGCCCCCTACCACCCGGATGGTATCCGCCAGGGACTCCCCCTTGGCGGAGCTGGAGGAACGCATGTCTGCGGCGGTTAAAATTCCCCCACCAAGCCGCAACATGGCCGACTCAAATGAGAGTCGCGTCCGGGTGGACGGCTCAAAGAACAAGCTGGCGGCGATCATGCCGCGGCAGGTGTCCGAAAAATCTCGGGGGGCCGCCGCAAAGCGGTCGGCGTGTTCGAAAAGGGCTTGGACCTCTCCGAGGGAGAGGTCATCGATCGAAACCAAATGGCGCGGAGCGGGCATCTCGAATTTGTTCGGGACAGGCGACCAGGGACACTTGAGGGTACGCTCCGTGGCCCCTTAGTGATATGGGGGCCACGTTTTTCCTTGGCCCGCAACGTGGGGTTGCACCGGGATGGGGCGCCCCACCGGAATCAATGGCAAACGGTTCCGCTCAAGGCTTCTCGCAGCAAATCCTTGCCCTCGGAAACCCCGGCCTGGGAGCGGACCTGCTCCAGCAACCGACGCTGGGTAGCGCTGCACGGGGCCGCCCACTCCAAGCACCAAGGCTCGCCCACGTCGAGGATTTGCAGCAGACGCAAGCCCACCGCCTCCGCCGCCGCCAGGGGCTCATGCAAGGCGTCCAGGGACCCCGCCGGCGCTCCGGGCCGGTCCCCGTGGGTGACGAGCGCATGGGTCCCCCCAGGCGCCACGACGGCATCCCCGTGGGGAGTGAGATGAAAGGTCACCTGGGCACTCTGCGCCAATTTCTGACCCAGAACTTGTCCACGGCCCTCCAAACTGCCCGGCTCCACCCTGCGCAACCCGGCGGTGTCCACCAACTCCACCGGCAGTCCCGCCAAGCAAGCAGACTCGAGCACCGGATCCCGGGTGGTTCCCGCCTCATCGCTGGTGACCACGCGAGCGAAACCGACCAGGGCGTTGAACAGGGTGGATTTGCCCGCGTTGGGCGGACCTTGCAGGGCGATGCGCGTGGGCTCGAGCCAGAGTTTGGCCCGGTCGCCGCGGCTTTGCAGCCCGGCCAGAGCCCCAGGGAATTCGTTTTCGGGCAGGTCGATCAGGCGCTGGATTTCCTTGCCCAACAAGCCCTGGGATTGGGCCAAGGCGATGCGCGCGCCCTGTTCACTGGGAGCGTCAGCCATGGCCTGCCAGCAATCGGCTTCCAGGTCCCACGTGGCGCGCGGGGTCTCGCCGCCGAGCCGCTCGATCAGCTCGCGCACCAGGGGCACGCTGCCGTGCACATGCAACTCGATGCGGTCTTCGGCCCGGGCACATACCAGGGCCTCGTCCAAGCGCTCCCCTTCCGCCTGGAGATGGACCAGGGCAAACGATCCCACCGCCGGGGCCTTGGCCCCCACCCGGGCCAGGACTTCGGTCAACTCCTGGCCGCGCAGCTCGATCACCGCCACCCCGGCGGGGCCGTCGGGCGTGAGCAATGAAACCCGGAAATCCAAGCCACCGGTCATGCTGTGGGGTCCCCCGTGGCCAACCACAGACCCGCCTGCACGAGTCCGGGTTCATAGTGTAGGGGCAACCCTTGCTCTTTGAACAGCGGGCCCAGGAAGTCGCTGGCCCCACCCATCAGAACCACGGGGGGCGAATCCAATCCGGCCTCCTCGGTCACCCGCCGCACCAGGTGCAGGGCGGCTCCTTGGAATCCAACCACAACCCCGGCTTCAAGGGCCTCGGCGGTTTCGCGTCCCAGGGCCCGGGCTCCCGGTTTGGGTCGGATTGTATTGAGTTGTGCCCCTCCGGCGCCGAGTGCTTCGGCCAGCATGGTCGGCCCCGGTGCGATGGCCCCTCCAAGGAACGCGCCCACCCCGGGCTGTTCGCCGGGCACCACCACATCCACGGTCATGGCCGTGCCCGCGTCCACCACGATGGCCGGCTTGCAGCCCACGCGCCAGAAGGCTCCCAGGGCGGCATACAGTCGATCCATGCCCACGGTTTCCGGGTGGCGAATGCGCAGCTCCAGGCCCGAGTCCGGGTTGCAAATCACCGGGGGAAGTCCCGGGCGATCGAAGGCGCGCAGCAGACCCTCCCGGGTTTCAGCACCCGCCACGGACGCCACCAGGATGCGGGAGGGTTTGAGCTTGCGTCCATCGAGTGCAGCGAAGATGCGGGACCAGGTTTCCACCCGGCCACTGTCCCCGTGCTCGATCTCCATCAGGGGCTCAAATGCTTCAGGCCTTCCCTTGGAGGGAAGGCCCTTGACCAGTGCTACCTTGAGGTAGCTGTTTCCGAGATCGCAGAGTAAGTCGACGTTCGGACCACCGAGGATCTGCATGGGGACGCCCTAGTTGTCGGGCGAGCGGTAGATCATGGTCTCCGTGCGGCCCAGGCGCTCGACGACCACTTCCCAAACGGTGTAGTTGTCCTTGTTGGCCTTGGCCCACTGCATGGCTTCCTGCTCGGAATTCACGGGGTGACCGTTGACGCTGATGACCACATCGCGGGCCGAAAGTCCGTGGCGCGCCGCGATGGAACCCGCGGTCACGCTCTTGATCTCGATGCCGTTGGGATTGCCGTTTTTGTCGCGACGGGTCTGGGTGCGCACGTCGTTGTTCAGGATCGTTTGGTAGTTGTCGCCAAACTCTCGCGCGTCGTTCACCCCCAATTGGTAGGTGTTCTTGGAAAGCTCTACCGTGTCCTGGGGGCGCGTATCGTGGTTGCTCGCATCTACGATGGCGGTCTCCCACTTGACCTTGAGCTCCTCGCCATCCGCGGGGATCACGTAGATCAAGCCACTGTCGAGCATGCCGGGCAGGAAGGTCTCGTTGTCCCGGCCTTCTTTGGAGAAGCTGAACTCCACGGACTCCGCGGTGATGCCGACCACAGCGATTCCATCGTGGGGGCTCGGCAGCACGTCTGCCACGCGCAGTTCCGCGGTGCCATGGGAGGCCAATGCGCCGATGTAGCGGACCAGCACGCGGCTGCCACCGGCGTCGCCGGTGTCGACCTGGAAGTAGATGACCTGGACGATGTCGGCGATCTTGACGTCGGGGATGACGACGGGGCCTATTTTGGGCTCATCGGGCTTAACGACGATCTCCTCCTTCCCCGTCCAGTTGTGGTCCACAAAGTTGGGCACCACCTGCTTTTGGTAGTTGGTCTTCCAACCCTTGTCGACCTTGACCACCTTGCCCGCATTCAGTGCGGCCTTGGCCCGGGCGTTGCCCTCGGTGTCCGCCGTCGAATAGGGCTTGTCCGTTTCCAGGTACTTGATGTTCTTGTACCCGTAGGCGCCCAGGCCTCCGGTGAGGGCCAAAGAAGCGGTCCAGGCGAAGATGTTGATCGTAGAGACACTCATAACTTATTGGCATCGTAGCGGTTCGGACGGCATGCGGCGAGTGCCGAACCGGCGGAGCTGCATTAGGAATGGCCTCCAGGCGCCCTGGAAGACCATTTCTAGGTCCAAATACGCCCTGCCCGGGGGAATCTTCCCGCCGAACAGGGCGCAATTGGGGTCGAACGGGGGGCCTGAACCCGGGTCCGCTATTTCAATCCCTTGGGAAAGTCATCGTTGGGCCGCTTGGGCTTGCTCAAGGTGGGCGCATTGGGAGCCGGCTGGACCGGGGCCCGCTGGGGCTGGCCACTCGTATCTTTGCCCCGGTCGTTGCCCCCTGAGATTCCCCTCAGGGACAGGAGAAGCTCCTCGGGCCGATCGGAGGTTTCCAGGGCGTGATCCAACTCCACAATTCCATGCTGAACCATATGCAGCAGGCATTGGTTGAAGGAGATCAGGCCCTTTTCGGTGCCCGACTCGATGACCCTGGCCAACTCGGTGGTCTTTCCCTCGGAGATGAGTTCCTTCACGTGGGGCGTGGGAACCATAAGCTCGTAGGCCGGCCGCAGGGATCCGGACTTGTCCTGGATGAGGCGCTGGCTGAGCACGCCGCCCAGGGTATCCGCCATGCGCTGGCGAATCTGAACGTGGCGTTCCGCAGGGAAGAAACCCAACAGACGTTCGATGGTTTGGGCCGCGTTGACCGTGTGCATGGTACACAAAACCATGTGCCCGGTTTCCGTGGCTTCAAGGGCAGCGATCACGGTTTCCGCATCGCGGGCCTCACCGATCAGGATCACGTCGGGGCTCTGGCGAAGGGCGTGCTTGAGGCCTTCGCTAAAAGAGGACGTATCCGTGCCCACTTCCCGCTGACTGATCACGCAACGGTCCTCCTTGAAGATCAATTCCACTGGATCTTCCAGGGTGATCACGTGTCGCTCCGCATTGCGGTTGATGTGCTGGATCATTCCAGCCAGGGTGGTCGACTTGCCCGAGCCGGCCACTCCCGTCACAAAGATCAAGCCACGCTTGCGCAGGGCCAGGGCTTCGAGCTCGTGCTTGGGAAGGTGCAGGCTGCCCAATTCGGGCGCATCCTCATTGATGCGCCGGATGACGATGGCGGGCTCCCCCATTTGCTTGTACGCATTGATCCGAAAGCGGCCCAGACCGTCCAACTGCAGGCCAGCGTCCGCGGACCCCGTATCGTGCCAGGTCTTCATGCGCACCTCGCCCAGGATGCCCGAGAGGATTTCCTTCATGGGTCCGGGGCCTGGGACCTCCCCGGGAAGGAACGTGATGCGACCACTGATGCGCAGGGAGGGCTTGCCGCCCGAACGCAGGATCAGGTCGGAGGCCCCGGACTTCACCATGGCTCCGAGCCAGGCTTCGATCTGATGCCGGGGGGACATGCCCGAGTGGTTGGCTTGAACGTGGGCCTGGGCCATGGCCGCCAGCTCGGGGTTCACCGGCGCCGGGTTTAGAACCTGGGCGGCGGTGGTCTCCGCATCGGAGATCAGGGATTCCACGGAATCCAGGTCCAGATTGGCGTCGCCGGACTCAGCCAGGACTTCATCGGCCAGGGTCGGCTTCACGTCCGCAAAGCTGAACTCATCGTCCGAAATGTGAACGGGCCCCTTGGTCTCGGGATCTTCTTCAGGAGAATCGTTGTGCATAAAAGCTACCTGGAGGGGCACCCCAAAATGGGTCTTCCCTTCCAAGCACAACATCGGACGCGGGGCGTCTTTTACTTGACCACCCCAGGCCTCAAAGAACGTTCAGATTGAGACTCCGTACCGCGCCGGGTTTTCCACAGGCGAATCGGGCCCATTCGGGACCCAAAACGGACCTGGGTCCGGGCGGGGCGCTGCCCCTAAAAGGCCTTCGGATCCCCGTCCACGAGCTCCAGGGCGCGGCCCAGGACCTCGTTGAGGCCCAAACCCAGCACGCTCGAGATCGGCAGGATCTCCTGCCCCGCCGCCTCCACTGCGACCTTGAGCTCCTGGAGGCGTTCCTCGGACTCGTCATCTTCGAAGTGCTTGGAGGCGACCACGAGCCGACGTCGGGCGTGCAATTCAGGGGAGGCCTGCATCAACTCATCCTCGAGGGCTCGCCAGGCTTCGACCGGATCGCGGTCTGCCATGGTGGAAATGTCCACCAGATGCAGCAACACCTTGCAGCGCTCCACGTGCTTGAGGAAGCGGTAGCCGAGGCCGTGGCCTTCGGCCGCGCCCTCGATCAAACCGGGCAGGTCGGCGATCACCAGGGTGCGGTAATCGGGTAGGGCTGCGATGCCCACCTGGGGAACCAGGGTGGTAAAGGGATAGTCCGCGATCTTGGGCTTGGCCTGGGTCACGCGGGATAGGAATGTGGACTTGCCAGCGTTGGGGAATCCGAGCAGGCCGACCTGCGCGAAGAGCTTCAGCTCGAGCTTGATGCGCCGTTCCTCGCCCACGATGCCCTTGGTGGCCTTGCGCGGGACCTGAATGATCGAGCTGGCAAAGCGCGGGTTGCCCTTGCCCCCACGGCCGCCCTTGGCCACGACCAATTCCATGCCATCCTCCGACAGGTCGCGCAGCAGGTTGCCGTGCTTGGCCTCGAAGATCTGCGTGCCCACGGGCACTTCGATGACCACGTGCTTGCCGCGGGCTCCGGTGCGCTTGCGCGGACCACCCGGACCTCCCCCCTTGGCCGCATAACGGAACGCTCGCCCCACGCGCAGCAGCGAGGTGATCTGCGTATCGGCCTTGAGAATCACGTCCCCGCCGTCGCCCCCGTCGCCCCCATCGGGACCGCCGTGGGCCTCGTACTTTTCTCTCCGAAAGGAGACCAGGCCGTCGCCGCCTTTTCCGGCAATGACTTCGATGGTGGCTTCGTCGCGAAACATGGTGATGCGTTCTCTTGTTCGATTTGGCCCGACTGGGTCAGCAG
>JARGOW010000019.1:10527-14958 GCA_029212955.1 Planctomycetota bacterium
GGCCCTAAACCTGCGCGAGTGCTCAGGTTGCGGGCCACGGCCTTTAGGAATCCATGATTGGATTTGGAGGGGTTTTACTCCGCCAACGGATCCACGTGAACGCGGCGTCCGGTTTGGAAGCGGACGGTTCCGTCCACCAGCGCGAACAGGGTGTAGTCCTTTCCAAGGCCCACATTCTGGCCCTGCTTGAACTTGGTGCCACACTGGCGAACCAGGATGGTGCCTGCGGTGACGGACTGGCCGCCGTAGCGCTTCACTCCGCGGAACTGGGGGTTGGAATCACGACCGTTGCGGGTGGAACCTTGACCTTTCTTATGTGCCATAGCTGTTGACCTCTGTGGTGTTGGGGTTGGGCCTGGAACTAGGCGTTGATTTCGGTGACGCGAACTTTGGTGTAGGACTGGCGGTGGCCGGTCTTACGACGAACGTTCTTACGACGCTTGAAGCGGAAGATCACGATCTTCTTGCCGCGCGTGGTGCCAACGACTTCCGCTTTCACGGTGGCGCCAGCGACCTGGGGCTTGCCCACTTGGATTTTGCCATCGGCGGCCACCAAGAGAACGTTGTCGAAGATGACTTCGCTACCAGGAGCGGCGTCCATGAGGTCGCAGGTCAATTCGTCGCCGACGCGAACGGTGAGCTGCTGATTTCTGTCTGATACGATTGCGTACAAGGGATTTTTCCTTGTTCTCCTGCGGTGGATAACCTCCCGCAGGCGCCTTAAGGCGGGTTCAATGCGATTTGTAGGGCCCGGAAGCATACAGCCAGCCACCCCCACTGCAAACCCCCCTGGTCGGGCAATCCGTGGAAATTATGAACCAGGTGCATTTTCACGCACTTCGGCCCGGCACCGTCCCTAGGGCCTATTCCTGGTCGAATCTGGGCCAAGTACATGAAAAAGCACCTGGTTCCATGTCTTCCCCGCTGGCCCAACCACGCCCCAAAATGGCCGAATCCCACCCCCTAGCATGGCCAGGACGTGGGATTCGGGGTCATTCCGAGGGGGCTTAGCGCTTGCGGCGGCCGCCGGGGCGCACCTCGCGGCCGTCGACCCTGAGGTAGCGCAAGACGCTGTCCTCGGCCTGGTCCGGCACGGAGGTGAATTGGATCTCGCGCTCAAAGCGGTGCTCCAGGGCCCGGATGTAGTCGTCCAAGTGATCCTTTAGGTAGGTCACCACCTCGGGATGGGCGCGGACCTCGACCCGGCTGAATCCCTTCTGGGTCAGGGCGGAGCCCAAACGGCGCAGGATGGCCTGGGCACGGGATTGCACCGTGCGGATGCGGCCTGTGCCTCGACACCTGGGGCAGGCCTGGAAGACCTTTTTGTGGGTTCCGGGGCCCAGGCGCTGACGGGTCAGCTCCAAGAGTCCGAATTGGCCGATGCGCCCGATCTTGCTGCGGGCCCGGTCCTTGGCCAGTTCCGCGCGCAGGGCGCGCTCCACGGCCCGGTTGCTCGAGGACTTCATCATATCGATGAAGTCGCAGACGATGATGCCACCCAGGTCGCGCAGGCGGATCTGCAGGGCGATCTCGGGCACGGCTTCCAGGTTGGTTTTGAGCGCCACCTCTTCGAAGTCGAAGGAGTTGGTGCGCGTGCGGCCCGAGTTCACGTCGATCGCCACTAGGGCTTCCGCCTGGTCGAAGACGATGGAACCGCCCGAGGGCAGATCCACGCTGCGGTTGAAGATCTGCTCGAAGTCCTGTTCGATGCTGAAATCGTGGAAGATCGGACGCTGTCCCTCGTAGCGCTTGATGCGCCCCACATGCTCGGGCATCAGGCGCTCGGCGAACTCCACCATGTTTTCGTGCACGGCGAAGTCGTCGACCACGACCTCCTTGGTCTCCTTGTTGAACAGGTCGCGCAGGGTGCGCGTGGCCACATCGGATTCCTGATAGAGCGGGGTTGGGCCCCGGCCCTGGCGCAGCTTGTTCTCAAAGGTCTGCCAGACCCCTAATAGGTAGTCCAGGTCCCGCTTCAAGTCCTTCTTGAGCTTGCCCACACCCGCGGTGCGCACGATCACGCCCATCTCCTCGGGTGCGTTCAATTGGGTCAGGATGCGCTTGAGTCGGCGACGCTCGTTGTCGTCGGGAATCTTGCGACTCACGCCGGTGCGCGCCATGGAAGGCATGAGCACCAGGTAGCGACCCGGGATTGAGATGTAGGTGGTCAGGGTGGGTCCCTTGTCGCCGATGGCGTCCTTGGTGATTTGCACCACCACCTGGTCCCCCACTTTCAGGAGGTCCGAGATGGGCAAGCGCTGGCGGGTACGCCAACCATTGCCACGACCCTTCTTGCCGCCTTTCTTGGAAGCCTTGCTGCCTTTCGAGCTCTGCTTTGTGTCCTCTTCTTCGTCGTCGTGGTCGTCATCGTCCACGTCGGGGTGGCCGTCCTCGTCCTCCATCCGAGTTGTGAGCAACTTCTCGAGGGTGAACCCGTCCTCGCCGTAAACCGGCAGCACGTCGGACGTGTGCAAGAAGCCGTTGCGGCCCTGACCAAAGTCCACAAATGCGGCGCCGATGGCAGGCTCCAGGTTCACGACCTTGCCGCGATAGATGTCGTTGACCAGGTTCTTCTGGCTTTCCGCGGTCATCAGAAGGTCTTCGATACGCCCCTCCTTGCCCACGACCACCACACGACGCTCCTCCGGATCCGTGGAGTTCACCAGAATCGTCTTGGTGCGCAAGGCCTCAGCTTCCGCCTCGAGCTCCTCGTCGGTTTTTCCTGTGGCGGACTTCCGGGAACGCTTGCGTGTGGCCTTTTTGCGGGGCTTCGCTGAGCTTTCCTCGCGATCATCGCGATCGTCCTCATCCCCATCGTCATCCCGGCTGGAGCGGGAACGGCGGGACTTGGTGGCTTTCTTGGCCGCCTTCTTCTTGGAAGTGGCCTTCTTAGCACGCGAGCGTCGGGCGGGTGCCCGCTCCTCGTCCTCATCGTCCCTGCGATCGCGATCGTCCTCGTCATCCCGGGAAGAAGCGCGACGGCGCGAGCGGGTGCGGGTGGCTTTCTTTCGTCGGGGAGCGCGCTCCTCGTCGTCCCGTCCATCCCGGTCGTAATCATCGTCGCGACCGCGGTCCCGGTCACGATCGTCGTCGCGTCCACGTCCCCGGCTGTCACGGTCCCGGTCCCGATCATAGTCGTCATCGCGATCATAATCCTCGCGGGGTCGCTCCTCCCGGCGGGCGGAACTGCGCTTGCGCGGGGCTCGCTTGCGGGCGGGGCGGTCGCGCTCCTCCCCCTCGTCTCGACGGTCGTCCTGATCGCGATCATCATCGCGGGCAGTCGACCGGTTGCTTGTGCGCTTGCGCGGGGCCCTGCGGGCGGGGCGCTCTCGCTCGTCGCCCTCTTCGCGGCGGTTGTCCTGATCCCGATCGTCATCGCGCGCGGCAGAGCGCGCGCTGGAACGCTTTCGGGTGGCCTTGCGGGCGGGGCGCTCTCGCTCCTCACCCTCATCGCGGCGGTCGTCTTGATCCCGATCGTCCGGGTGCTCGGCAGAACGGGACGCAGCGCGCTTGCGGACCGGGGCCTTTTTGGCCCTGGACTTGCGTGCAGGCGCTTTCTTGCGCGCGGTCTCAGTCCCTCCCCCGTCTTGCTCCTCGGACTTCCGAGCACGGGTGCGCGGGGCCTTGGCCCGGGGTTCCTCTTGGAATTCCCCGCTGGAAGAATCGTTGGGAGCGTCGTCGTCCCCGCGGCCGGCCGTATTGCGACGGCCGCCTCGGGTCCCACGCTTTTTGCGGGGAGCTTTGGTTGTGCGGGCTTTGGAAGCCCTTCCAGATGAAGCCTTGGACGATCCTTTCAAACCCGCGCCGAAGGCGGGTGAGGAGTCCGAGCTGCCTTGGGCCGAAGCCCCCTGGGTTCCGGAGCCATTGGCATCCGGAGATTGGTGTTCACTCATTGTCAGAGTTCATCCCTGGAATTTCCGGGCCTGCCGTCGGGGACCGCCTGCTCCCTCGAGGGAACCCGGAGAAGTGAATCGCCGGGGTACTGGGCAGCCCCGGGACGCCACGCGGGGAGTCAGGGACAAATTCGGGTTGTCAAAGGCGGCCTAGGGCCGCAATTGTGGGTATTGGCTCGGTGAAGAGCCCTGGATCTGTTGAATTCACCGGGCCCTGGGCCGGACGAAAAAATCCGTGGCGGGGCGGGGGCGGAGGGTCTCAGCCCGTGGGGCGAGGATCCTTCCTGGGGGGGCTGGTTGGCCCGTTTCCCTATGCTGCCTACTCTTGGCTCGGGATTCGATCCCCGACCAGGGTTTCTTGCAAAAGTGCCCCGAATAAGGGGCCGGGGGTTCGAATTTGGCGTATTTGCGGCACTTCCTGGGCCCAAGCCTGGAGGACCCCGGGTCCCCCACTCTGCTACTCACTGCACTCGTTACACACTGTAAACGGAACCGGGGCGGGGTGGCGAGCAGGCCAACCCCCCCGGGGTCCACAGGG
>JARGOW010000019.1:14968-15376 GCA_029212955.1 Planctomycetota bacterium
CCGGGGGGGGGGGGGGCGCGGCCCCCCCCCGCCCCGGTGTCCACTGGGAATCAGGTTTTATTCGCCTTCCACGAGGGAGGGGTCCATCATCTCTTCAATCTCTTCGCGCAGGCTCGAACGGCGGCGCAGGAGCTCCTGCTGGAGGATGTACTCCGTGTCCTCGGCGCTGTGCACCAGGGTCGGGGTCAGGAAGATCAGCAAGCTGCGCTTCTCCTCGGACTGGGAGCGGTGCTTGAACAAGTTGCCAACCACGGGGATCCGGGACAGGTACGGAACGCGGGTGATGGTTTCGTTCTGAACATCGCTGGTCAAGCCACCGATCATTCCGGTTTGACCACTCTCCAGCATCATTTGAGTCATGAGCGTGGAGGAACGCGTGCGGGGCAAGGCGATGGTGCCTTCGCTGCC
>JARGOW010000020.1:0-11175 GCA_029212955.1 Planctomycetota bacterium
CCAGGGTCACACTCCCAAAGACTCCCGTCAGAGAATTGTGCCAAACCAGGTCATCGTTGATCTCCGCACCAGGCGCGAAGTAATCCATGTCACCGTCCAAGTCGAGGTCGGCCACAAAAACGTCCGCCGTCGTTCCCGAACCGATGTTTTGGGGCAGTCGCGAGGAAAAGACTCCATCCCCATCATTGTTCCAGATTTCGTCTCGATCAAAGTACTTGCCGATCAAGGCATCCAAGTCCCCATCCCCATCATTGTCAAACAGAGCCAGTCCGCGCACGTCCCCATTGCCCAGGAACTGGGATGTGGTCGTAAAGGTACCGCTGCCATTGTTGAACGCCACTTCACTTTGACCGTTCACACCGATAAAGGCATCCAGATCCCCGTCCCCATCCAAGTCGCCCAGGCGAATACGACGGGTCTGGGTTACCAGGACCTCGGAACCCTGGGTGAAAGTACCCGCTCCGTCGTTGAGCCAGATGAGGTTGCCCCCTACGCCGCCTTGATTGCCTGCCAGGATGTCCAAGTCGCCATCCCCGTCCACATCACCCAGGTCCAAGTCCACCGTGTTGGAGCTATTGAACGATTGGCCCGTTCCGGTGAAAACACCCGAACCATTGTTCAGGTACGCCCGCGCAGGACCGGCGATGTCATTGCCAAACACCAGGTCCAGGTCGCCATCCCCGTCCAGGTCACCCGCAGCCACCGCTTGAGAAATGCTGGCGCCCAGGAGTTGGCCCGAGTCGACGAATCCGCCCGTACCATCACCCAGCCAAATCCGGTTGGCCCCTGCCACGGCGGAAGCGATATCCAAATCCCCGTCCCCGTCCAGATCAACCATGGCCACGCCGTTCACCGTATCGGTACCCAGCGGCGACGCCCCTGCCAGCGGATACTCGCCCAATGCGTTGCGTTCGCGCAGAGCGATACCCAAGCCGGCCGAGCGGCCGATGGCAAAGTCCATGTCCCCGTCCCCATCGAAGTCACCGCCTGCCACGGAGGTGCTCTTGTCGGAACCTGCTTCCTGGCGCGCTTCCACGAAACCCGCCTCGATGTCCACGCCTCCAATGCCAGCCACATCCGTGCCTAGCAAGTTCTCAATGGAGTCCGCTGTGACCGGACTGGCCACATCGATACCGGAAGGATCGCCTGCCGCCAGGTTGGCCCCATCAAATTCACCACGTGCCTTGAAGCCCATACCGGCGTTCAAAACAATGGCCAATTCACCGACCTCGTTCAGGTCGAGAATGGTCCCGCCGGCGCCAAGGGAATCACCACCCACGAACATTTCGAAGTCCGCCTCCGTGGGGCCGTTCAAGACGATTTCCTCGTTAAAGGCCAAGATCAAGCGATCCCCAGCATCGAGCACACCGTTCAGGTTCACGTCCAAGAACAGCGCATTTTGAGCGAGCACAATGTTCTCCAGGGAAAAGTCCGCCGGACTATCCGAAGGTGCTGAGCGGTTGCCCGCTTGGTCAACCCCTATCACTCGGATTCGATAGGTACTGCCATCGGGGGTGAGACCTGTGTTCCAAGCAAAAGGGCCAGCTGAAGTGGCATCCAAGGCCAGGGTCGTGGGGAACGTGAGCCCGCTGTCGGGGGAAAGCAAGACCTCAACAGTGCCAGGATTGTTGTCGACCCTGGTGTAGGTCACATTGTGCGTCGCTGACCAAGTCTCTCCGCCCACGGGCGAGGTCAGGGTAATCGTCGGAGGTGTATTGTCAATCTCCGCATTTCCAGCGGATGCGTCGGTCGCGCCCACGTTGCTCGCCAGGTCCTTGGGCGTCAACCGGATCCGATAGGTCGTGCCCTCAGCGAGTCCGGTTGCATCGAACCGGAATTCCCCAGAGTCGGGGGCATCGGCGGACAGATCGGTTCCAAACGTACCACCGCTATCGGTGCTTAGCTGGATGCTCACCGTTCCCCGGTTGTCATCCACCGTGTCCCAACGGATCAGGGCCTGGGGCCCACCAAAAACCGATCCGGCCTGGGGACTCACCAGCGTGATCACGGGGAGGGTGTTGTCCACGGTGAAATCCCCGGCATTGCTGAAGGAGGCCAATACCGCCGGCGTGGTATCCGTCGGCGTGATTTGAATCCGATATTGGGCACCATCTGCGCCCCCGGTCGTATCCCAAGAAAACGTGCCCGTATCGGGGGCTGCTGCGGCGAGGACCGTAGGGAACGTCGCTCCACCGTCCGTCGACAAACGAATCTCCACCGTGTCCCGGTTGGCCGGGGAGATCCAAGTGATGGCTTGGGTTCCCCCCAAAAACTCGCCGGCGGAAGGTCCCGTGATGGCTGGAGTACGGGAACCACCGCCCCCTCCGCCACCGCAGGCCGAGAGAATGGAGATAGACACAAGTGCGGCGATACCGCGCAAAGTACGCTTGGAACGCATGGCGAATGGGGAGGGGGAATGAATGGATTCCTGGAAGCACTTGCCCCCAGCCCTTCCAGTTTATCCCTGCCCAAGACTCCCATACGAGGCCGCTAGAGCCCCGGGCTCCGATCCCCCCCTCACTTCCCAACCACAGGAACCCCATGCCCCAAAATGAATCGATCGTCACCCTCCCAAACGCGAACAGCCACGCCAACCAGGTGACTGGAAGGCGTGGCTGAGCGCTGGCAGGCTGTTCTGAAACGAACCGTTAGTGGTGTCGCGTTACGACTTTGCGCTCCGGAGCGGGAACCAAACCGATGGCGCGGCCCAGTCGCTTTCGACCAAAGTGCGGGTTTTCCATGTAGTAGAGGCTGCGCTCGTAGAAGCGACGCGCCCGCTGGGGCATGGAGTAGTACCACTTCTCGTAGGAGCGCACCATTCTCTTGCGCAGCTCCTCAAGTTCGATTTGATCGAAGTTTTCGTGCTTGTAGCCCGAACGGTTCGAGGACACGTAGTTCTCAGAAAGGTCGGCGATGTCGATGGAGGCCTGGTAGTTGTCCCAGGATTCGGTTCCGATTAGCGGATTGAAGACCGAGATGCGAATCAGGTCGGGTCCGGCCAATCGCAGGACCTTTTCGGTCTCTTCGATGTCCGCCTTCGTTTCACCCGGCGTGCCCACGATCAGGTAGACCTTGGCCCAGATTCCCGCGCGACGGGTCATGCGCGCGGCCTCGACGATTTGCTCGGGGGTCAGGTCCTTCTTGAGAGCATGCGCTGGCTTCCGGATTCCCATCCGTAATAGATACGGCGGCAACCGGCGCGGTGCATGTGCTTGAGTAGGGGGAAGTCCACGCAGTCAGCGCGCGTGTTGGCCACCCATTCGAACTTGAGTCCGCGCCGCAGGATCTCGTCGCACATCTCATGGATGCGTTTCTTGCGCAGGGTCAGGATCTCGTCCACGAACAGCATTACGCCCGGATCGTAGGTTTTGATTAGGAATTCGAGCTCGTCCACGATGGCTTCGGTGCTGCGCACGCGGAAGCCACGACCGGTGAGTTCCTTCTGGCAGAAGATGCACTTGAATGGACAACCGCGCGTGGTGAACATGTAGATCAAGCGCTCGGGGTTGTTGGCGAAATACGACTCCTGGGGCAGCAGGTGGCGCGCGGGAATCGGAAGCTCATCGAGCTTCTTGATCAGGGGCGGGGCCGCGTTGTCGATCCAAAGCTCATCGTCGCGCATGGCTGCCAGACCGGGAACCTCTTCCAGGGCCGAGTCGTCATTGCCATCGATGGCCTTCAGGAGTTGCGGCAGGGTGTACTCCGCCTCCCCCTTCAAGACGTAATCAAAGTGACCGGAGTCCAGGAACACGCCCTGGTCCACGGAAGCATGGGGTCCACCCATGATGGTGATCTTGCCTTTTTCCTTGGCGTACTTGGCCCAGGCCATGGCGCGGCGGATGTTCGGCGTCAGCGCGCTAAAACCGATGATGTCGTTGGCCTCGATGACCGCCTTCATTTCCTGGTCGGTTCCGATGCGCTCGTCGTGCAGGGCAATGGGGATGTTCTCCCGCTCGAGCATGGCTCCCAGGTAGCCGATCCCCAAAATCATGGAGAGCGGGTCTTCTTGCACGTGAGGCTTGACGTAGGTGAGCAGTGTTTTACGCATGACGTTCTTACTATCGGCGGGGAGAGCAGCCCCCCGGGCACGATTCCGGGGCAGATCCTAGAATTCTAACGGCTGGAGAGCATTCCCCAGGCCCCTGGAATCCCGGCCTTCCATGCCCTCTCGGGCAGGTCAGCACCCAAACTCTACCCCTTACGGTAGATTTGTGCCAGAAAAGGACCGGGCTGTCTCAAAGGTACCCCACTCCAGGGCCGGCTGGGGTAAAAAACAGCGCGCTTCCCGCCCCGGCTTTGCCTCCCCTTGGCATGGGGGGAGGGGTCCTGTACAGGCCCGCAATGCATGCCTACCCCAAGGGCACTCCCGCCCCGACGCCGTACAGCTCCCTTGGGACTTTCCCGGGCCCCAGTCG
Source organism: Planctomycetota bacterium (assembly GCA_029212955.1). Classification (GTDB taxonomy): domain Bacteria; phylum Planctomycetota; class UBA1135; order UBA1135; genus NORP259. The sequence continues at coordinate 4,416 of JARGOW010000020.1, forward strand.
GGAAAACTACCGGTCTGGCCCCCGGGAGGTTTCCTCCGAAACCCGTTCCACCAATTCTGTCCCCCCTGGGCCGCCGCTGTCGGTCTGTTTCCCATTCTGCATACCTGGCGCCGTGGCACCCTGGCCCTCCCCATCCGGACCTGACTGGGAGGAAGGAATGGACTCCCGAGGTTTCTCCGGCAATAGGGCTACGCAAATCATCAAAACCAAGCCCAGCCCCAGCAAGGCCAGGGTCCATGCTTTACCTTCCACAAGGTAGATCGAAATCCCCAGGCTCACCACGATCAGGGTCCACGCCCTGCGTTTGGCATCGGGGGGCACGGTGTGCGTGTCCTCCCATTGGCGTAGATATCGCCCGAAGATGGGGAGCCTCCAGATTCGCTCGTGCATGGTCGGCGAGGATCGAGCAAAGCACATTCCCGCCAGGAGCAGGAAGGGCGTCGTTGGCAGCAGGGGCAAGACGGCACCGATCAGGGCCAAGCCCGTAAAGATCCACCCCCCCACCAGAAACAACCAACGGCCTTTATGCATGGTTTGTATTGTCGACATGCCCATGGAAACCACCGTATAAGCGGGAGCGGTGCACTCCAGGACCGCGAAAGCCTGTGGGGCATCGGCCCATCAACAAGTCACTCCAGCAGGTCACTATAAATTTCCATGTACTGGAGGGCTAGGCGCCCCATGGTGAATCGTTCGCGGAAACGATCCTGGCCGGCTTGACCCTGATCCCGCCTTAGAACGTCGTCCCGCAGCAGCCGTGCCAGATGCTCCGAGTAGGCTTTCACATCAAACGGATTTTCAATGGCCCCGGTTTGACCATGGTCGATCACCTCTTTCGAACCGCCAAAGGACGTGGCCACCACGGGTTTGGCGTGTTGCATGGCCTCCAGGTTGACAAGCCCGAAAGTGTCAAAGCAAAGGGAGGGTGTCACGAAGACATCGGTAGCCGCATAGGCCCACTGCAATTCGTCCCCATCCAGCCAGCCCGTGGGCACGATACGATCGGCGATCCCCAAGGCCTCTGCCTGGGGCTTGAATTCGCGATCGTAGATGTCGCTCTTCCCCATCACAATCAATCGCAGCTCCGGGAATTCAGGAGCCAGCAGCGCGAGCATTTCCAGTAACTTCCCCACTCCTTTTTGTTCGTGCAGACGCCCCCCCATGGCCAAGACCTGCTTTCCCGTCAGCCCCAAACCGCTCCGGAACCCCTCGATCTGGGCCTCCGACGGCAATTCCTTCAGCGGAACCAATGCGTTGTGCACCGTATGGTGAACCTGGATTCCATTGGCTTCGATCACTTGCCCCAACGCATCGGAAACCACCACAAAGCGATCCACATCGCGCTCTAGAATGCTTCGAATCCGGCGATTGCGACCGGGTCGAAAGCGAAAGCGCTGACACGCCAAGCACTTGAACAGTCGCGCCGTCACGTCGTTGTCTTTGCCTCCCTTGGCTTCCCCCCCATGGAAACAGGTCAACTTCTGATAGCAAAACACCATCACATCGTGGGCCGTAAACACGACCTTTGCTCCCGCTCGCCGGGCCTGGGTCAGCGCGTGGTACCCCAAGTGGGTGTGCACCAAATGGGCGTGCACAATGTCCGGTTTCCATTCCTCCAGGATCGCTTGGAAGGGCGCGTCGATGGCCTTGTTGTGCAGGGACACCCAGGGTCGAAAACGCACGGGATAGTCCGAATGCAAACGGAAGACCTGGGTCCCTTCGATTACGGTTGGCGAAGCCTCCGCCCCATCGCGCACCGTCGACACCACACAAACCTCGTGACCCTGCTCCCGAAGCCAAGCCGCGTGTCCATACATCTGGCGCACGGAGGACCCCACTCCGGGGTCGGGGATCTCGGTCAGGAATAGGATGCGCATGGCCTAACCCCCCAAGAGCATGTCGTAGAGGCCCAACACGCTGGTGGCATTGCCCTCCCAGGTCTCCGCCTGGGCGTGCCGCAATCCCTGGCTTGCAAAGGTCGCACGCTCGTCGTCGTCCCCCATGAGCCGCCGCAATCCGACCTCGATCGCATCCACGGCCTGCTCGCCCAGGATGCGACGTCCCTCGACCGCATCCACGGTTTGATCCACAAGCAGGCCGGTTTTGCCCTGAACAATGGCATCCTCGGCACCAGAATCCAGTGTTCCCAAAACAGCGGTCTGGGAAGCGCTGGCCTCCAAATAAACGATGCCAAAGCCCTCGAACCCGCCATCCGCTGCGGTGACGGGTGTATGCACAAACACCTCGGCGCGCTGCAAGAGATCGATCTTTTGCTCCTCGCTCACATTGCCCAGGAAAAAGATCCGCTCCCGGAGACCTGCGTCGGCCACCGCCTTTTCAAGATCCCGCTGATAATCATCCTCGGAGAGACGTCCAACCACATAGTGCTTCCAATCGGGGAAGTCCGCCGCCAATCGAATCCAAGCATTCAACCAAAGGTGGTGCCCCTTGCGTTCTTTCACCTCCCCAATCGCCAGGGTGAATTTCTGATCGTGCCACGGCTGGCGCTCCAGGGGCATCGGCAAAGCATAGGCCGCCGCGGACACACAGTTCGGCACCACGGTCACCTTGCCCTCGTCAAAATCCCGGCCTTCCATCAACTTCAACAACCTCTTGCGTGTGTATCGGCTGACCGAAATGAAGTGATTGATTTTCCCGTACACCCGATAGGCCCGCTTTTGATGTACTTTCGAAAGCAACGGTTGAATCGTGTAGGTGCCGTGTGCCGTCGCCACGCAGGGGATGCGGCGCAATCGCGCCGCATCGCTTCCGATCTGATTGTGGGGGTAATCCTTGATCGCATGGATCAACACGGCTCCGCCCGCGGCCCAAAAAGTTTTCCAAGTGCTCTGCACCCTCGAAACCAGATAGCGCAGCGGGCTCATGTAGAAGTAGTAATCGGGGGGCAGCGCCACCTCCACTTTCCAGTGGCTGGGTACGGCCTTCGAGGTGGGCCTGTGCTTGCGAGCTAGCAAGACGTGTACTTCCATCTCGGGGCGCTGGGCTTCCATGGCAGCGATCAAGCGCATGGAGTAACGGCCCACACCGTCCAGGTCGGACAGGGAGTCGGTGAGAAAGAGAATCTTCATTGGGGATTTGGCAGGCGCGAACGCATCCAGGTCAAAAGCCTCGATGCGCGGGCATCAAAGGTATGTTGATCGGCCCGTTGGCTCAATCTCCGGCCCAGCTCCTTGCGCAGGTTTGCATCACCAAATAGGCTGCGGATGCCGTCAGCCAGGGCAGTAGCGTCATCGGGAACCACAAAACGAACCTCCTCATCGGAGACGATATCCCGCATGGAGGGCAGGTCGGACACCACCAGGGGTAGCCCCACCGCCATGGCCTCAAAGACTTTGAGCGGCGAAGTGTAGCGCGAACTGATGGCCGGCTGACTGCGATTGGGCACCACCCCCACATCCGCTGCCGCCAGAAAAAGCGGCACCCGGTCCGGAGCTTGGAATCCGAGCACCTGCACGTTTCCCAACCCTGCTGCCAAGCCACGGATGCGCTCCACATCCGCATCCATTCCACCGACGATCACGAAATCCACATCCGGCATTTGCCCGGCGGCTTGCACCAGGACCTCCACGCCCTTCCAGGCCAGCAGCCCACCGGTGTACACCACCAACTGGGCGTCCGGGTCGAGACCCAATTGTTTGCGTGCGGCGGGTCGGCTGGACAACCCATCAAAGCGGGATGTGTCGAACGCATCGTGCTCCACAAGGATCTTGGAATCCGGCACTCCCAGTGCCAGCAAATCCCCGCGTACACCGCCCGAGATCGCAATCACCCCGTCGAGCTTGGGCATGGCACTTCCCAGAAAATGCCGTCCCGCGGCGCCATGCGAAAAGCGGTTTCCACCTCGCGGGTCAGCACGATGGCTCCCTTGAATTCCGCATCCACAAGACGGGCGGCGCGGGAGGCGAAGGTCCATTCCTGCATGCGCGCCGGCAAGAATTGCATGGACCGGGGAACGCGGTCGATGGCATCCACGCAGCCCACCGCTTGCACCTGGAGCGAAGTGTCCGCCGGTAGCCCGTAGTAGCAGGCCAAGGCCGGGCCCGCCAGGGCCGAGGTGTCACGCCGTTTGGCGTGGAGCAGGGTGGTCGCGCAACCCTGGGCCACGAAAGCTTGCCCCGCGTACATCACCTGCAAGCTTTGAGCACGCTGCGAGGGGATGCGCGCGTTGGCAACCATCACCAACTGATTTGCGCCCTTTTCCATGGGCCGTGAGCGTATCAAACCCACCCGAGCGTCCGGGCTCCACGCCCCCAAATCGGACCCGCCGTCCTAGATTTAGAATCGCTCCGTCGCTCCACCCAGGCGAAAGGACACGCTCTTGGCATTGCGCTTCACCCCTTGAGCTTGACCGGGAACCCGGTAGTCACGATTCCCGTCGAGAGTGCCTTCCACCATCGTTTCCAGCACCAATAGTCCCTCTCCATTCACCTCATATTCGCGCCGCAGACTTGGCCCTGGAACCGGCTCTCCCCCCCTCAGCGCCAAATGGCTTTCCACCACGACCCGCGAACCCTCCACCCGGACCTGCGCATCGGAGGCGAAGGCACTCGAGGCCCAGCCCTTCGCAAAACCCAACCATCCATGGCGCACGGCGTGCACGGGCTCTAGAAAAGCGGCCAGCATTCCACGGGTTCGCTTGGCATTGCGGGCCTTCCATACGGAGAAGCGCAACTCTTCCCGATTGATTCTCCAAGCGCGGCCCAAGGAAAAAGGCCCCAACTTGGCCATCCATTCGCCCTCCAAGTGCAAGGCGCGAACATCCCGCTGCAACCATTCCTTGCCCGTGACCCGATCCACGACCCGCAGCAGCCCTGCTCCCACACGGCTGCCATGATCCAAATTGTTGCGCGGACTCGAGCCGCGCACCCAAGCCACCACCCGCTCATCCTCCAGCCGCGCCAACTGGGCCTCTTCGAACCAGGTCACACCGGGTTCGGTGGCACCCACCTCCGGCCAATCCTGGCGATCGATCCAAGCCAAGTCCTCGATGGAACGCGCCATCCACTGGGTGTGTCCAGCCCAGAAAGTCGCGCATTGATAGGACCGGAAACGCCCCGAACCGGGCAGGTGACTCTGAGGACACCCATCCTTGCCCAGGTGCTGGGTCCACATACGGAACGAAGCAAGGGCGCAACGTGCCAGGTTTGCATCTTGGAATAGCCGCGCCCCCCGCGCCAAGGCGAAGACGTCGAAGGGATGGCTGGCGACCTCGTACTCCGCCCCGTGGTACCAGGGCTTCGCTTCAATGGCGCCGACCTTGCGGCCTTCCGGCCCATAGAGCGCCGCAAGGAACCGCAACTGCTTGAGCAAGGGACCGCGCCAATCGGCTCCAGCCGGGTCCTCACCCACAGCCTCGAGGGCATACAGCAAGAAGGCCGTGGGCCGGGATTGGTAGAACGCGGACACGTCGCTCGCCCCTTCATGTCCCGGTTTTTGCTGCAATGGGTGATAGGCAAAGCTACCGTCCGCATGCATGCAATCGAAGATTGCGCGGGTTCCCTCGACTGTGGCAAAGCGCAAGACCTCGTGACCCGATCGCCGAAAAGCGCTGGCCACTCCGGTTAAGGCCCAGGCACGTTGGGCCGGAATACCCTTGTCAAAAGCCGCATAGCGCAGGTAAGTCTGCGCATGCAGCACGCAGGCCCGTTGAAGTATCTCGCGCTCCGCCGCGCTGAAACGGTCGCCGAATTGCTCGAGCAATGTGCCCAGGGCATCCGAGCAAGCCCCACCATCGATCACGCTGTTCGAACAGTTGAACGGGTCGTGGCGGCCGGGGCGAAACGTCCAACAGGTGCTGTCCCCCTCCCGTTCCAACCGGCCCGCCATGCGCAGCCCCTGCTGCCGGGCGAATTCGAACAGGGCTTCCCCATCGCCCAAGCCGAGTCGCGCCAACTCGCTGGCCATGACGATCGCGCCCGCGTTCTTGCCCGTGTGCTCGATTCCGTGCTCAGGGCACGTCAGTACACCCACACCTGAAACCTGACGCATCATCCAATGCAGTACGCGCTGCACCGGTTCGCTCCAAGGGTCCAGATTCGAGGCCATCGACTAGGAGTCCTTCCCCATGGCCTTCACCAGGCGGCCCATCAGGTCGTTCACCTCATGATCCCGGGCCACGATATCGCGCAATTCACCACCTAGTTTTGCGCGCCCATCGGCCCCCTCTTCCCACAGGGCTTGCACCCGATCGGCCAGGGCACGGGGGTCTCCTTCGCAAAAGGCCAAACCCGCCGCCCGGTCGCCCAGGCTGGTGACCAGCGGCGCATAGGCTTCACCGGACGCAACAAACGGCAAGCGTGAAGCCATGGCCTCAAGAACCACCTTGTCCACACTTCCCGTCCGGCTGCTAGAAACCAACAGATCGGCTCCCAGATAGTGCTCTGCGATTTTGCGATAGGGCACGGCGCCCTTCCACTCCACGTGCTTCGATAACTTCAGGACTTCCGCCTGATGCAACACTTCGCGCGCGTAGTTCACATCGGCATCCACCAGGCCAGCACCGATCCATTTCAAGGTCGCCGGGATTCCGCGCGAACGGAGTTCGCCCACCGCTTGAAGGGTGGTGAGTGCGTCCTTGGACGGCGTCAAACGACCCACAGCCAGCAGCTGCGGACCTTCACGCACCGTGTTGGGCCGCTGCGCGGCAAAATGCTCCACATGAATTCCGTGCCCGGTCACAACCTGTTTGGGACTGTCCACTCGCAGGGATTCGTCGGACGCGGAGAAAACCTTGTCCACC
>JARGOW010000020.1:11185-11978 GCA_029212955.1 Planctomycetota bacterium
GCGCAACAGACGCGCATCCACGCCCTTGTGGGTATACCAAAGGAAATTGCCCGCACCGTTCTTGCGCACGATGCCATCGGCCAAGCTTGCGTACCTTGGCACCATGTGGGCCAACAATGCGTCGTAGCCGAGTTTAGAGAATGCGGTTTTCAAGTAGCGACGGTAGCGCAGGTAGCGGCCCACCTTGCCCTTGCGCCCGATGCAACGAACCTCCACGTTGCTGGGCAACTCGCCCAGATTGCCGACCTCCAAGGCCAGCACCATCACGTGTTCCGCATGGGCCGCCAAGCCCTTCACCCACTCGGGCACAAAGCCGAGCACCGCATCGTCGCAGTCGTAGACCTGCGTGACAAAAACCAGTTTCATATGGATCGTTCCTCTTTTCCCGCCAGGCGACGCAGGCCATTTGCGTAGACCTCGATCGCCTGACTGTATTCGAATTGCCGGACCAGTGCCTCGGCTTGTTGTCCCATGCTCTTGCGCGTGGGCTCATCGCCCAAGACCAAGTCCAAGGCCTGGGCCAAGCTGCTCACATCGAAGCCGCACAATCGCCCCGCCGATCCGTCGGCCAGCAGGTCCTCCATGATTCCCACCGGTGTGGAAACGCACGGGACCCCGCAAGCCATGGCCTCCACCGTGAAGCGCGGCCCGCCTTCGCAAGTCGACGCACACACCACAGACCGCGAGGCCCGATAGAGTCCGGCCAAATCCTCCGGCGAATCGACCCACTCCACCCAATGGGTGGTGAGGCCCGAGGCTTCCGCACGTTTCCGCATGGGCTCCCGGAGGGGTC
>JARGOW010000020.1:11988-15196 GCA_029212955.1 Planctomycetota bacterium
CCCTTGCCAACGAAAAGCGCACGCCAATTTTGGCCACGGGATCGGCACATCTCGAGGGCCCCAATGATGCGGGCGAGCCCCTTGTTGTTCACCATGCGCCCCACGAACACCAAATCATAGACCTCCGCTGGGGTCTCTCCCTCGGGTTTGTACACATCGAGATCCAAGTACTGGGAGGGCAACACAGCGATCCGATCCGCCGGCACTCCCCAGGACTGCAAGAGCCGCGGCATGTGTCCGGGGTTCACCACCCGAAATGCAGTGACCCGCGACTTTGCCCAAGCCACATAGCGCTTGGCGAGGAACCGCTCGAGGCGTTCGCCGAAACTCTCTGCCACGGGCTCCCCGGGGATGTGATGCAGCTCCGACACATGGGGCAGGTCGAACTTTTTGGCCAACCAAGCGGCGCCTCGGCCGTTGGCAAAGCGCCCGTAGTCGTGGCTGACCACCAACCCGTGCCCGTGCTCACGCAGCAGTTGAGCCCCTTTCTTTTTGACGAAGGCCCGCATGCCACGGCTGGGCACATCCGCGGGATGAAAGTACACGTTGCCGTGGATTTGACTGACCTGGATGGGCCCACTCGGCTTGGGGCAAATCACATCCACACGGTCGAAGTAGCGCGAAAACTCCGCTTGCATCGAGTAAAAGGGCCCCTTTTCGCCCACGACGATCTGACGGTCGCCACTGACCATCAAGAGGTTCATGGGGTTCCCTCCAGAGTGTCCCAATAGAGTCGCTCCAAGCGATCGGCGAACCCATCGCCATCGTGTTGACGGAGGGCCAGGTCCCGGGCGCCACGCCCCATACGCGAACGCAATTCCGCATCCACCCCCAGGGCCACGAGCCCTGCCGCCAATTCGGGAACATCCTTTCCTACCCAGCCGGTCATGCCGGGGACCACAAACTCCCCCACACCACCGACGGGGGTGGCCACGCTCGGCACGCCGCATGCGCCCGCCTCCACCATGGAGATGGGCAAGCCCTCGTGCCGGGAGGCGGAGAGCAAGAGATCCAAGTCGGGCAGCATGGTCGCCATATTCGCCCATGGGCCGGCAAGAAACACGCTCGCTTTGATTTCCGGCGCACACTTTTCCAAATCCTGCTCCAACCTGAGTCGCCCCGGACCGTCCCCGATAAAGACAAGGCGCGCGGGAGGGAGATCGGGCCAGGCCCGAATGAAGGCCTCGAGGGCCAGATGCGTGCGCTTGATGGGAGCCAGGCGCCCCAGCACCCCAATCACCAGGTCGGATTCCCCGATGCCCAGGTCCTTTCGAAGGGTGGCTTGACTGCGGGAGAGCTCGGACAATCCACACACATCCGCTCCCCCGTAGACCACGCGGATGTGCTTGACCGGGGCGACCTTGCGTGCCACGAGTTCGCGCCGTGTGGCCTCACTCACGGCCACCAACTGGTCGGTGCGCCGGGCCAGATAACGCTCGATGCGCAGGAGCCCTTGCACCTTGGCCCGGGAGAAGTGCCCATCGAATACGTGCCCGTGGAAGGTATGAACCACACGGGCTCGCATCCCACCAGCGGCCATGCGACCCAGCCACCCGGCCTTCGATGCGTGGGTGTGCACAAGGTCGGGATCGTAGGCCTGCAACTCCCGGCGCAGAAATTGATACGCCCTTCGATCCTTCATGGGCCGAATGGCCCGGGCCAAAGTGGGCACGCGAACCACTTCCACGCCCTGGCCTTCCAGGGCCGCTGTCAAATCCCCCTCCCCCGCTTCAGGCTCGCCGCAATAGACGCGAACCTGATGACCGAGTTGCATCAGCCGCACATCGCTCTCCAGGACTTGGCGCGCCGGGCCCCCTAGATTCAAGCGGGTCAGGATTCGAGCGATGCGCATGGGAGGGTTAGCTTGGGCTAGGCATGCCGTGGTGACACCAGGCATCATTCACGATTGCAGCAAGATTCCAGGGTTGCGAAACCAGTCCGAGGGATCGGGCGCGATCCAAGTTCGGAATTCGGTGCCGCACCTCTTCAAACCGGGGACCCAATTCCTGGGACGGATCCACGCGCTTCAGAAGTTGTTCGGATTGACCGGAGATCTGGAGCACCACCCGCGCCAGATCCTCAATCGTGGTGGTCGCCGTGCCGCCCAGGTTCAGAACCCCTTGGGGCATGCGGGCGCGCAAACAAAGCTCCGCCAAATCCGCGGCCACGCACGAAACGTGACCAAAGGTGCGCACTTGGGTTCCGTTGCCAAAGACCTGCAGGTCTTCGCCCAGCCGGGCCGCTTCCACGAACCTCGGTAGGACCATGCCGCTCTCCGCGTTCTGACCGGGCCCCACCACATTGAATAGGCGTAGATTCAAGACGGGCAATCCCGCAGCTTCGTAATGCAACTCAGCCGTACGCTTGGAGGCCGCATAGGTCGACCGCCCTTCTCCCCAGGCCGGGTCCGAACTTTGCCAAACCGGGGATTCCTCGGCCAAGGGTTCCATGCTGGCTCGATACACCTCGCTGGAGGAGGCGGCGATCAACCCTGGACGCCGGTCCGCTCCCATGGACCCCAGGGTTTCAATCAGGGTTTGCGCCATGGCGTGATGGCTGCTCGCACAACCCTCGGGGTCTCCGAGCACCCGTCGCACCCCCACATGCCCGGCCAAATGAAGCACCCGGGTGATCGGTTCTTGGCCACTCCAAGCCTCGGCCCATGGACCGGGATCGGTCATGTCTCCCACCACGGTGTGCAGGCGCCCATGCTCCGGCAGCCGGTGCAACTGCCCCGTGGACAAATCATCGATCACCGTGACCCGGGCCCCGGAATCGAGCAACCGATGCACCACCCGTCCACCAATGAATCCCGCACCACCCGTGACGAGCACGTGGGGGCTGCTGGAAGCGGCTTCGGAGGGCAGATTGGGCGAGGACAAGGTGATAAGTGAAGGGTCGACGGACGGTTGGGACGATCCTTGGGCCGCATTCTTCCAAACTCCCTCCAACACCTGTCGAAGAAACTGGGATCTAACCCCATGGGATCCCGGCCAGTCCACGGGGCGGGTCTGGCCGATTGGAGTCCTGGGCCTAGGCCCGGCCCGAGGACCCCATGCGCCCACTGTACAAGTCCACGTGCCCCTCGATCTCCACGGCAGGATCGGTCCTAGGCCCCACGAATTCCTTGGCGGCACGGGAAAGCCGCCCACGGAGATCCGCATCCCCCAGGAGTCGTTGGATCCCCTGGGACAACCCCTCCCGATCC
>JARGOW010000021.1:0-6254 GCA_029212955.1 Planctomycetota bacterium
CGAACTACTTCACAGACAGAAGTTCCATATCGAACTTCAGGTCTCCCTTGGATCGACCATAAGCCAGGTCCATGGGCAATAGAATGGTGAAGCTGTCCCCGACGCGCATCTTGGACACCACCACATCCCATCCCTTGATCGCCCGTCCGGCGCCAACCTTGAAGGTGAACGGCCGGCGACCGGGGTCGATCACGGTGCCGTTGGCGAGCATGGCCTTGTACTTCAAGGTGGCGGACTTGCCCATGCCACAGGGGTCGCCCGTGCCGTTGTTGTGGACCTTGAGAATCTGGATATCGGGCACACCATCCATGCCCGAGGGAATCGTGTCCCCGGCGGCCCAGTCACCCTCGGTGGGCGGCATGGAAGTGGCCTGACCGTCGCCGGAGTCTTCCGCTGCGGGCGGTTGATCAGTCTTTGCCTGCATGGCCGGTTGGGCGTTGTCGACAGGCTTTGTGGCCTCGGGTTGTGACGGCTGGTCACGCATATCCATATCGTTTGCGACACCTGAGTTGGACTCTTCGGGGGCCGAACATCCGACGACAAATGCCAGGGCGAGAACGGGTGCGAGCGAAACGAAATTTAGCATCAGGGAGTGGGCCACAACGGTGGGGCGAGTGAATGGGGGGAGGCTCAGGGCCGGTTTGGGGCCGCACACGATCCCATGAATGCGCGGGAAGGGCAAGCGGCAACTCCCTTGTGGCGGGTACGGCGCGCTACCGATAGGGATCGGGCGCAGGATGACCTACCCACGGATGGGCCCGCCGGTTGCCAAACGAGGCTCTCCGGGTCCGTTTGGGTTGCTAACATGGGCAAGATGCGCAACTCCGATAACCAAACCCAACCCGGGCGAGCTATCCGACCGATCCGCAAGGATGACAACGTCTCCATGGCCCGTGTCATTCGCGAGGTCATGACCGAATTCGGAGCGGTGGGATCGGGCTTTTCCATCGAGGACCCCGAGGTCGACGACATGCACGGGGCCTATAGCGACTCGGGCCATTGCTTCAATGTGTTGGTGGACACGGATGGCGTGGTCGGCGGTGCGGGGGTTGCGCCCTTGGAAGGGGGACCCCACGGTATTTGTGAGCTTCGCAAGATGTACGTTTTGCCACAGGGGCGAGGGATTGGGGCCGGCCGGGAGCTGCTCCAGCTCTGCGTGGACCAGGCCCGAGCCCTCGGCTTCGAAGCTTGCTACTTGGAGACCTTGGACAGTATGGAAGGTGCCCGGCGGCTGTATCAGGCGTTTGGATTCCAAGACCTCCCAGGACCCATGGGGGACACGGGCCATGGGGGGTGTGACCGCTGGATGCTGCTGTCCTTGTCGGACGGTTGAGGCCCCTGAAGCCGTGGATCTGTGGCCTAAGAGCCGTCGCATTCCGGCCGAGCAGGCGCTCTGGTTGCCCGATGGGAGGGGGGATTGGGTCGTGTTGAGATGCCCCAGGGAAACGTGCCCAATCCAAGGAGTCATGGTCTACAATCCGGAACTCCCCCGAAATCATCCATGGCCCGCCCCCTCAAATTTAACGTCGACGAAGCGCTCGATTGCGCCCTCGGCGTCTTCTGGCAGCGCGGATACGAGTCGACCACGACGGCGGTGCTAGCCCAGGCCATGGGGATTCAAAAGGGCAGCCTGTTCAACAAGTTCGGGGACAAGCGCACCCTTTATCTGATGGCCCTGAAGCGCTACCTGGAAAAGGTCTCCGTGGACCTGCAATCCAGCTTGGCGGGGGCCGAGGATCCGGTGGAGGCCCTCAGCGTTTGGGTGGCCCAACGGGCGGCGACCTGTTCCTCCACCGAGGGCCAAGCGGGCTGCTTCATCGTGAATACGACCATCGAAATGGCCGGTCAGGACCCGATGATCGGTGAGATTACGAAGGCCTATTGGGGCCAGCTCGAAAATCAACTGGCCCAGATTCTTGCGGGAGGACAGGCGCGGGGTGAAATCCGGTCGGAACTGAAGCCCTCCACCCTGGCGCACCTTTTGATGACCCATTTGGCCGGGATGAATGTGATCGCTCGCCAAGGAGTGGCCCCCTCTTACTTCATGCGCTGCACCCAGGCCCTGTTCGCGAGTTTCCGACCGTAGTTTCGGGGGATCGCCCCGGAGGCATGCGGCTGGGGCGCGCGTGGACAGGACGTGATGGCCTGGAAAGGAAGGGTCGACGGGAAACCCGCGCTTCGGGACGGCTAGGAAGGGGGCAATGGAGCCGCACCAGGGGAGGATCGAGTTCCAAGTAGCCACTCAAACCGGCCTGGAATTCGCGATCTCGCAGTGATTCGCTATGCTTTGCGCCTATGCATATCACCCGCGCACTGATTGGATTGGCATTCTTTTGCCTGGTCGCTTGGCTTCTCTCCAGCCACAAGAAAAGATTCCCCGTGCGGGTGGTCGTGGTTGGTCTGCTTATCCAGATTGGATTGGGAGCATTCCTCCTCAAGACCACTTGGGGGATCAAAATCTTCGAGTCCATGTCGGATTTCGTGATCACGTTGATCGAAAAGGCCTCGGGTGGTTCGGCCTTGGTCTTTGGCAATATCTCCCAGGGAAATTTCGGTGAAGGTGGCTGGGGTTACGCCTTCGCCTTTGCGGGCACCGGACTGACGGTAATCATCTTCTTCAGTGCGCTGATGAGTGTGCTGTACCACATCGGAATCATGCAGGTTCTGATCTATGCCTTGGCTCGAATGATGAGCGTGACCATGGGCGTGAGTGGCGCGGAGTCGATGTCCATGGCCGCCAACGTGTTCGTAGGGCAAACGGAAGCCCCTTTGGTCGTGAAGCCCTATGTGCCAGGAATGACGCGCTCCGAGCTCAACGCCATGATGACCGGTGGCTTCGCTACCATCGCGGGATCGGTCCTGGCGGTCTACATCGGCATCCTGGGTCCTGAATATGGCCCGCACCTGCTCACCGCATCGGTCATGAGCGCTCCGGCGGCTTTTTTGATTGCGAAGATCATGCAGCCCGAGACCGAGGAGTCCCAAACAGGCAGCAAGGTGGAGCTCAAGTTTGAGCGCAACGCAACCAATATGATCGAAGCGGCCGCCATCGGAACTGGGGATGGCCTGAAACTATGGCTGAATGTGATCGCCATGCTGATCGCTTTCATGGGGCTGGTGGCCCTCGTCGATTGGCCTCTGGTTGGTATTGGCGTAGCCCTAAACCTCGAAGGTGGCCTTTCCATCAACCGAATCTTCGCTTGGATCTTTGCGCCGGTGGCTTGGATGATGGGCGTTGAGGGTTGGCATGATTGCGGCATGATGGGGTCCTTGCTGGGCACAAAGATCGCGGTGAACGAATTCATCGCCTTCGAATACCTCAAAGGAATGAGGCCCGGGGAAGCCGGCGCAGTCTTCGAATCTGCCCGTTCGGCAAAAATGGCGGCCTACGCGCTTTGCGGTTTCGCCAACTTCGCGTCCATCGGTATCCAAATCGGTGGCATCACACCCCTGGCTCCCGAACGCCGCGGCGAGATCTCAAAACTCGTCCTGCGCGCCATGCTGGGTGGAGCCTTCGCCTCCTGGATGACAGCCACCGTGGCGGGGATGTTCATCTAATGGGAGGGGCGACAGACGACGCTCCGCAACTGGCGGAGCACATCTTGGCCGACTCCATGGCCGCGGCCGGCCTCACGGACTTTGCCGTGGCCGCCGTTTTGGGTTCCGGGCTAGGCGCATTCGCCGACCGTCTTAAGAATCCTCTCATCGTGCCCTTCGGCGAGCTCGAAGGCATGGCGCAATCCACCGTGCCCGGCCACAGCGGCCGATTCGTGATGGGCGAGTTGGACGGGGTGCGGGTCCTCGTACAGCAGGGTCGGGTTCACCTATACGAAGGTCATTCCGTGCATGTGGTCACTCGGGCCGTGCGCGCCATGGGCGTTTTGGGGTGCAAATCCCTGTTGTTGACCAACGCGGCGGGCGGGTTGAAGCGTGAATGGCCGGTGCCCACCTTGATGCGGATTACCGATCACTTGAACCTGCAGGGCGTGGCCCCGTTGCGGCCCAGCGAGGTTGGTCGGGGTGCCCCCTACAGCTCGGAGCTCGGTCACATCCTTGATCAAACCGCCAAGGAAACCGGCGTACCCCTGGAGCGCGGAGTGTATGCGGGACTCATGGGGCCCAGCTACGAGACCGCCGCTGAGATCCGCATGTTGGATCAGATGGGCGCCCAGGCCGTGGGCATGAGCACCGTTGCGGAAGCTCTCACCGGCGCGGGCGTTGGCATGGGGGTGGCGGCGATCTCACTGATCTCCAATCCTGCTGCGGGAATCTCCGCGGGTCCGCTCAACCACGAGGAAGTCCAGGAAGCAGCCGCAGCCCACGCCGAACACTTCGCCAGGTTGCTGGAGATGGGCTTGCCCCGCCTGGCCACGGCCTAATTCGCAGGGGTTCGGATTCGTGAATGGGTGGATCCTTCGATTCCCGGAGGCAATCCGTGTTCAGCATTGTTGGGGATGCGGCCGGTCCGAAACGGTTCCATGGATTGGTAGTTTGAATCGGGAAGGGTAAGCTCGGGCAAGTCCGCGCACCCCGCACGGCCCGATCGAGGAACCCCTTATGTTTGCAGACAACTGGCGCGACCACTGGAATCTCAAGGAAGAACCCTTCGTTCACGAGGATGCGGATAAGGACCCCGTGCTCGCCAAGCTTCGCGCTGCCGCGGTGCATTCCTCCTTTGATCGCCTATTCGGCGACCCCGCATCGCCGGTGCCCGGAATTGTGTTCGGTGAAAAAGGCAGTGGGAAAAGTGGCTTGCGTCGGACCATGGGCCGCAGACTGGAAAGCTACAACGCGGATTCGCCCAAGAAGCGCGCTTACAGCATCGAATACATCGACTTCGACCCATTCATGGAGTCCCTGCGGCGCCACGCGGGAATCGCGCCTGATTCCAAGAAGACCACGCCCAAGCTCCTGGAGGCCTTGGAGCGCGCCGATCATCTGGACGCGATCCTATCCCTGGGCGTCACCCAATTCGTGGATGACATTGCGCGGGACCCTGGGGATGCACGTAAATTGGATCGGCGCCGCAAGCGTGATCTGTTGACGTTGACCCATCTGTACTATCGCTCCGATGAGCAAACCCGCAGCGAAGCCGTTGCCAGCCTGCAGAAGTCGATCAGCTGGTTTAGCGGTCGGCCCATGGTGTTCCAAGTCCTGCGCATTCTGGTGTCGGTGCTCGCGGTCTTCCTGTTGACCTTGCCCCACCTGGATGTTCTGGGTGTGCTTTTCGATCGTTTCGATGATTGGAGTGTGCGTTTTCCGAGCCTCTCGCACTGGACGGGAGCCACCCTGTTGGTGGGCACATGGATGTGGACTTGGGTGACGGGTTGGCTTCTCTACGGCCGGGCGCGCCGCACGGTCCATGCCATTCGCGTGGTGCCCGGAGTCGCTCGTCCCTTGGCCAAGTTCTTGGCGACCTTGCCACCGGCTACCCGCGATGAATTGGCCCTGCCCCAGCGCCATGAAGACGAGTCGCGCTATCTTCTGTTCAAGCGACTCCTGGGAGTCCTCAACGGCGCGAACTATGCGTCCATGTTCGTCTTGGTCGACAGGGTCGACGAATCGACCTTCCTGGGCGGGCAGGCGGAGTATATGCAC
The DNA here is from genome assembly GCA_029212955.1 of Planctomycetota bacterium. Taxonomy (GTDB): domain Bacteria; phylum Planctomycetota; class UBA1135; order UBA1135; genus NORP259. The sequence goes on from JARGOW010000021.1 coordinate 5,599, forward strand.
TCCTTTATCGAGCCGCTTCTCGAGCACAAGCTACTGCAGTTCGAGGGGCTCGGCCTCAAGCTGTTCCTGCCCATCGAACTTTCGCGTTTGACCCTGCACGCTTCCAGTGAGGACTTGAAACGCATGCGTTTGGATAAGGCCAACACCGTCCAGGAGTTGATTTGGACTGGACAGGAGCTCTTGAGCATCGCCAACCAGAGGTTGGAGGCGGTCAGTTCGGATCCCGCCAACCCCCACCGGCTCACGGACTTCTTTGCCCCCGAGGTTCACCAGGATGATCTTCGCGAAGCCCTTCACAATCTGGGCACTCCCAGGCTGTGTTTTGGCTTTCTCGGGACGCTGTTTACCGAACACACCCGGGATCTCCCCGACGATTTGGATGCAGAGGACGCGCGCTGGAAGATCTCTCAGAGGATTTTTGACATCCAGCGATCCGCCTGGGTCGATCGCGCAAGGACCCTGCGACGGACGTTGAATTGAATCGGTAAGGTCCAAGGACATTCACAATCAGCGCGTTCATGATCTGAATTTGAATGCGCAAGCCCAAACGCAAATCGAGTCGGTCCATCCGCTGGATTTTCGATAATTCATCCGGCTGCGAAGGGATGAATTTTGCAGGGATCCGGGCCCTTGCTCTCACCGATGGACGCGTTAGA
>JARGOW010000021.1:6264-14081 GCA_029212955.1 Planctomycetota bacterium
CCTCCCCGAATTCGTGGGATAGCGTTTCTTTTCACCCGAAAAAATGGGCTCAGCGGCCTTTCTAGGCCAAAAAAACGTGGTCTAAGGAATAGTTACGTGCTTCCAACGTAACTGGGCTGCGTTTGTTCCGTTGAGGTGACAAGATGATCCTGTGTTCGCTGCTGAATGGCGAACACATGCGCGGGTGGGCCGCCCTCGCGATGGATCCCCAGAATTCCAACCGAACGCCCACACCCCATCTCCCATGAACTTGCAGAGTCGTCCGCTTCGTTTTCTAGTCTCGTCCACACTGATTCTGGCCCTATTGGCCACCACGTCCCTCGCTCAAAACAGCAAGAAGAAGGGATTCATGGGGCCGCCTCCGCCGCCGCCCTACAACCCCGAAGGTCTAGCCCGATGGGCTGACGTGGGGCCCGCAAAATTGGCGGGTGCCCTACATTCCGCGAGCCTTGGTGACGTGGAAGGCGCCGTCGCCAAATTGGACGCAGCCCTGGCCGAGGCCAATGAGGGCCTTGCCGAGCGGTTGACCTTGGAAAAGCAGCGCGTGCTGGAATTCGGAAAGGCCCGTGACGCTTGGTTGGCTGAACTGCACCGCAAGGGGAAAAAACTGCGCGTACCCGTGGAGGGAAAGTACGCAGCCATGAAGATCGGCAGCATTGCCGACGGCGAGATCGTTTTCTCGAAAGCACGAAAGGGCATCGACCGCTGGCCCTTGGCTGCCCTCACCCCCGAAATCATGCTCACAAACCTGGGCAAGAAAATCAAAACGGTGGAGCCGGCATGGTTGGGTGCCTATTTGCCTTCCCTAGCCCAGACCGAGTTTGATCCGTCCAAATTGAAAGGTGTCGACGCCAACGACATCAAGCAGATGGGGCAATACGGTTGGATGCTGGAGCTTGGAAATCTGGCCGGCGAAATCGTGGCTCTGTCCAAGGCAGGTTACCCCGAAGGGGAAGCCGAACTGTTCGACCTGCTCAAGCGCGTGGGCGCTGTGAACTCGGCCCAAGCCAGCGTTCCGCCCCTCAATGGAATCTCCACGGATTTACGTGCCTATGCCGGAGACCTGGGAAAGCGTGCTTTCGCAGCCGCGGACCTGACCAAACTCGTGCGCGGAAAGGCGACGGACCTGGGTGAAGGTCGATGGAAGTTCGTTTACGAATTTGACAATAAGGAAGAGGCCACGGACTTTGTGAACGATGGCGAGCTCTTTGGTTATTGCATGCCCCAGGCGACCAAGCCTACCACCGCCGACAAGTCTGGCTGGTTGCACAACGAAGGCGCAATCGCCTGGGCCGGTCGCGTGGGTTTGTATCACCACGTTTCCCTGGAGGGAGCCATGGTGGCTCGCTACGAGTGGTCCGCCACAGCGATCGGAGAGACATTCGACATCCAGGGAGGCAACCTGATCTTTGGAATGTGCGCTGCGCCCAAGGATCTCAATTTCATCGGGTTGGCGTTCGTGCACTCCCTTTGGTGTTACTCCAGGGGACAGCTTACTAACAACTCCAACGGCCCCGTGCCCATGTATCAGAAACGCATTTACAAGTGCGAGCTGAGCCGGGACGCGGCAGGCACTGTTGTGGGCAAGGTCGATGGGAAAACCATCGGTACTCTCTCCCTACCCAAGGTGGAGGAGGGCCCCTTCTTCTTGGCCGCGAACTTGAACATTCGGGGCCGTTTGGAGCGCTTAGAGCTGGAAGGGAAGGTCCAGCTGGACCGCCTGGAGTTCTTGCGCAAGCAGCGAGCATGGGAGTACCTCAGCGAACTTGGAGTGGCAGGTGACCGCCCCTCACAAGCGAGTCAGTAGTCCGAACCCGGACTAAAAAAGAAGCGAGCACCAGATCCTGGTGCTCGCTTCTTTTTTTTGAGGTGGACCCTTTCTTAGCCGGGTGCCTGCCAGCCCCTGGCGCCCACCAGGTTGGCCTGGATCTCGGCGATGGTGACCGCACGGTCCTTGATGGCGGTGGCGTAAGGCCCAGCCCAGGCCCCATCGATCGTCGCATGAAAGAGGGTGATCCAGCGGTCGAAATGCAGGGTTGTGAATTGCTGAAGCGCCGAGAAGTGAATGTGCTTGGCCGCGGGGTTGCCCTTAAATCCCGACTGCCCCAGTGCGAGTTGACACCAGAATGCGGTGAGTTTGGGCGTGTGTTCTTCCCAGTCCACCTCTGCCAGGCCATTGAAGATGGGGCCGAGCACATCATCCTTGTCGACTTGCTTGTAGAAGGTCTCCACGAGTCGGGTGATCTCCCCGCGATTGTCCAGGTCTGGCTGCATGGTGGGTGGTGGGGTGGGGCGCCTATGGTTCCGCCCGTGGCAGGTGCAGATTGTGCACCCCTCCACGGGCGGAATACTATCGGACCCGCTTAGATCGTTTCCGAGGGGGCGTCGACGGTTTCTTCCGTATCGGATTCGAGTTCCAGGCTTTCGACCGATTCGAGTTCCTGTTCGGTGGGAGCCGGATCCATGGGGCGCTCCATGGGCGGTGCCGGCTGGATGAGCATGGTGGGTTCGGTGTCCGAGTACTGTTCCGTCAGACCTTCGATGCCATGGATGGCCGATTCGAGCTGGCTGGACAGGGTTCCCAGGTGCGCCAGAACCTTGCGGTGCTCCATGAGGTCGCTCACGATTTGGGTGAGCTGGCTATCGAGCTCGGTATCCCGGGTCTTGAGGGCCGTTTCCATGTTCGTGACGGCGGAGGAGCCGTATTCGCCGACCACATGGCGGTGGGCGCGCACCACGGTTTCATGGAAGAAGCGTCCCTTGAAGCGGTCCAGCTCCTGACGCATCACGTCGCGGCCTTCCGCTCCGATGCGCTTGTTCTTGACCTCGACCGGGATGCGCAGGGAGGGTTGTCCCGTGTCGCCCAGGATTTGGTTGCGAACTTTGCTGGTGCTGCGCAGCAAAAACCAATCGATCAGGCGGCGCTTGATCGGAATGGTTGCGGCTTCGAGCGGATCGCCCACGTTCTTGTACGGAATTTCCCTGCCGAGCGTGCCCAGGGCGTCGCGACCGATGGCGGAAAGGTCCACCCCGGCTGCGTAAAGGTCGGCTGAGACCGCTGTGGGCAGCATGACACCAGCCGTACCAGCTAGAACTTCCTCGCTCAGGGTCTGCTGGACGAAACGGGTCAAAGTGTCTTGGTACTTGGCGAAGGCCGGGGTCAGTTGATCGGTCACCAGGGTTTGCAGGCTATCGTCGCACTGGAACCAACGGTTGAGGATGCTGTCCAGGTCCCGCTCCGTGGCCGCACTTGCGGCCTTGGCGCGCTCCCGAATGGAGGGGCTCAACTTGTCTTCCAAATCGAGGAAAGCTTGACGCCAGTCGTAGCCGACGAGCCTCCCGACCGCATGCCGGCGGCGTTGTGAATCCTGACGCTCCTGCTCCAGTTTTTCCGCGCCGTCGCGTAGGGCCTTGACCTGTTCGTGCTCCAGAATGTCGGCGGTTTCGTCCATCAGGTGACTGGCTCGGCGAAGGCTATCGCCCAGGAAGGCCACCAGGTAGTCGGTGCTGTTCAAGTACTCGGTCAGGTCGCGCAGGAACACGTCGAAGTTCGCTCGACTGGAAGCTTGGTCTTCGCTGGTGGATCCCTTTAGGCGACTCGAAGCAGCCTTGAGAAGGTCGATGGGGTAGATGCGTAGGCGTCCTTCTTCCGCAGCCGTCTTGAGCGGCGCGCTCATGGCCAGGTTTTCGAAGGCGTCGATGAGCGCCAAGGGGTCCTCGCGCTCGAGGCTCGGGATGAGTGAGCCGTCATGGGCCAGGTCGGTCTTGCTCGAGTCCAGGTTGACAACCAGGAAGATGCGGCTGAACAGTTGCAACAGATCTTCGAACTCTTCAAAGACTTGCTCGAGGAACAGGTTGTCCGACTTGACGATGAAGATCGCGCAGCTGGCGGAGTCGCGGAACTCGCGCGTCATGCGGTCGTAGCCGAACTTCATGCGGCTGTACAAACCGGGGGTGTCCACCAGTACGGCGCCGGAACGGGCCAAGTCGCCGGCGGGCAATCGCACATCCACCTTGCGGATCGCCTCGGGGTAGTGCATGGACGGTTCGAACTCTTCACTCCGCGCTTCCGCGGCGCGCAATCGCTCAGCCAATTCCACGTGGGCCCGGTTGATGTACATGTACAAGGAGGCCGGATCGGAGAAGCGCTCGGTGCGCCCGTTGTAGCGGGTGACGTCGAACTCACGCTCCTCTGCGTGGGATAGGTACACCATGCAGGGGTATGCGGGCAGGCTAGAGACTTCGCTCACGTAGGTGCTCGAAAGCGCGTTCATCAGGGTGGACTTGCCACTCTTGAGGGGGCCGAACAGGAGCACATAGGCTTGCTGGTCGACGACCTTCTGCACCAGCCCTTCCACCTGATGTCGCAGGTCTAGGAGTCCTGCGCGAACCTCACGTCCTCCCAGTTCAATCTGTGAATCTTCAAAGGCTTGAGCCGCACCGTTGAGGGGCTCCAAAATCGGCCGAAGGACGCTTTCGAATGACTCGCAAAACTGACTAAGCAAAGTACGCATGTTGCTTCTCTTGTAGGAGGGGTGATCGCACGTCGCCTCCAAGACCCGTGGTGGTCTGTTTGGGTCGCGCAATGCCGTACACATAACAACCTACAAAGGGGACTCACTCAAGAAAGAAGTGCTCGCTGATTCGGCGCCCAAAACCGGCGCGCGTTTTCATTTACACGTTTGTCAGGCCGTGTGCGACGAGGGCGAAGGTTTCTCAACCGGTTCCCATAGTTTCAAGGGCCTTTTCCCGGTTGGGGGGCTCGGGTGATGTGGCCACGATTGGAGTCTTGTGGTATCGAATCGGCCGTGCATGGCAGAGTTCCAATATTCGGAAGTCCCGTCGCGGCATTGTGTCGCTAAACTGTTTCCATGAACCTGGACATTCGATCCATTGCCATGCGTGCCGCGCGGCGCGCTTTGGCCGATCCTTATGCGCCGACCGCTCGCGGTGGCGTGGTGGTTTTGGGTTCGGGTGCACGGCCATTGGATCCGACCTTGAAGGCCCAGTTGGCGAGTGCACGATCCCAACCCTGGGTCACGGAACGCTGCCTGGATGGAGCGCCCAATGGGTCGACTGTGACCTTGTCCCCGGATGTGCGAGTGACAGCTCTGGCCCGCGAGATAGCAGAGGATCGAGGCATCCGCTTCCGGCATGGGCACCAGGTTCAGGGAACGAACTTTGGAGGAAGCCATCCGCCGTTTGTGGCGGTGGGGTGTGACCACGGTGGATTCGATCTGAAGCAAGAGGTGATGGCCAGTCTTGCGGAGCTTGGGTATCGGCCCTTGGACATGGGGACCCGCGACCGAAGTGCCGCGGACTATCCCGATTTTGCCCGGGCCGTGGCGGAGGCTGTGGCCGATGGGCGGGCGGTGCTGGGTGTGTGCATCGATGGCGCCGGAATCGGATCGGCCATGACCGCAGGCAAGGTGCCCGGAGTGCTCCCAGCCAACTGCTGGGACGTTCGCACCGCCGCCAATGCCAGGGAGCACAACCACGCAAACGTACTTTGCTTGGGAGCGGGGCATTTGGACAGGAGTTCCGCGCATTCCATCCTACAGACAGTCCGTGCCACCCCTTGTGGGGAGGGGCGCCATGCGCGCCGAGTCGAGAAGATCTGGGCCACGGAAACCCGGTATTCTAAACCTTCTCCGGAAGGTATAAGTGGGGCCTAAGTTGGGCTCAAATGCGCTATATGCGCATTATAAGTTATGAACGACATCGATCCTGGATACCTGGAAGACTTGCTCACCCAGATTGGGCAACAGCTTGTGACTGGAGGGCTGCCCCAAACCTTGGAGGTCGGTGAGTCCGGTTTCCAAGCCTTGCGAGGCACGGTTGGAGTTCAGGTTGCGGGCCCAACGGGGCTCCAGGGCTTTGTGGCCGCGGGTGCTTGCCGCCTGGGTGTATGCGGTCCGGACCCGGCCCGCTTGGGGGATCTGGCCAGTTACTTGGACCACACCCTTCTCAAGCAGGACGCCACGGCTTCCGAAATCGACGAGCTGTGTGCCGAGGCCATGGAGCACCGCTTCGCGTCCGTGTGTGTGAACCCCACCTGGGTGCGTCGGGCCGCCGAAATCCTGTCCGGTTCGGGAGTACTCGTGTGCACGGTGATTGGCTTTCCCTTGGGCGCAAGCGTACCTGAGGTAAAGACTTATGAGGCGCGCAGGGCCATTGAAGACGGTGCCTGCGAAGTGGATATGGTGCAGAACGTAGGTGCCTTGAAGTCGGGGGACCATGCCTTTGTCCAGCGAGACATCGCGGCGGTTGCCGAGGCCACCCATAAGCTAGGTGCGCGCTTGAAGGTGATCCTTGAGACCTGCCTGCTGACGCCCGCTGAAATTTCCGTGTCTAGTGGCCTGGCACGTGCTGCGGGGGCAGACTTTGTCAAAACCTCCACCGGATTTGCCGGAGGTGGGGCGACGGCGGAAGATGTGGCCCTCATGCGTCAAGCCGTGGGACCCGTCATGGGGGTCAAAGCCTCAGGCGGTGTTCGCGATCAGGAAACCGCCCAAGCCATGATTCAAGCCGGGGCGACCCGGTTGGGCGCATCGGCATCTGTCGCTATCGTGCGCGGAGAGCAGGGGTCCGGATACTAGGTCATTGATTGGCGCTTGGTGTGCCATTGGTGGTGCTTTGTGGGCGCGTAGGCCTATCGATTGCCCGAGGTCATCGTGATGTCCGCGTCACGCCCTTCGCCGCCCTGGATGCCATCCTGCCCCATGTAGCTCAATTCCCAGTTCGTCTCGGAGTCGCTGGTGGTGTAGGTGTAACCGTGGCCATATGGGCCCGCGGAAGGTTAGCCATTTGCAGGTAGGCCTTGCCGTTGGAGTCCTTTTCGATGAGGCGATCTAGCTTGTCGGGGCAAGAGCCGCCGTTGTTGCTTTGGAAGTGGACCAGGCTAGCCTTGAGCATCTGCATGTCCCGGAGGGCCAATGCGCCGGCTTCTTCGTCTTGGCTTGTTGCGGTGTTCGCTTCCCGGGGGGCAGGGTCGTCAGATCCGCAGCATTGGCAGCTGACAAAGCCGGGGATGAGTACTGCAAAGGCGACGAGGAGGGGGCTGTTTTTCATGGTGGTTCGGTGTTGCAGGGGGATGTGTGCCAGTTGGGACGCCCCTCGAGCCAGGATCGTTCATGGTTGGCCCTAAAATGGAAGCAGCGGGGCCAATGGGCCCCGCTGCATTGCGGTCGTTTGCTCGGAGTGGGGTATCCGCGGCATGGGATAAGGGCCCCTATCTGGATGTCAATTGGATGACAAGGTCTGGTTTATAGGCTACGGGAGGAATTTTGAGAGCTGTTGAGCGATCAGGACTTCGTCCACAGGGTGCTTGGCCAGGCATGATTGAATGCTGGTCGCATCGGACCGCACGTTGGGCTCCCTTTTGGCTTGTTCTCGGACTCTCAATAGGTCCATGACCCGGTCTTCGAGGCGGCGGCCAGCGGGTGATTGGTAGAGAATCTCGACACGACCGACCTCATGGGCTTCAGGATCCAGCTCCAGCGGGTCCGCGGGGCCCGCAGCCCGGATGCGGCAGGGGCGGGTGCCGGGGAAAAACGTGGGGTATGAGATCAGGCCCCAAAGCATTTGGCCGTCGTGGGAGCGGAGACGGAACTCTTCCACGCGACGACCCCCGCAGGAAAGGTCCTTGCGGGGTGATGACATCATCGATGAGGGGCCTGTGGCTAGTTGGGAGAGTCTAGCTTGCCAGTACGATGGCTCGAGGAGCAGTGGGTGAACAGCGTGCGACATAGTGTTAGGGCTTGGTTCCAGCGCATTTGTTGTCCGTTCCGAACGGGGAAGTTGGTTCCTAGGTCTTG
>JARGOW010000021.1:14091-15163 GCA_029212955.1 Planctomycetota bacterium
CGATTCCGTGGCCCCAGGAGGGAGGTTTCGGGGTCATCTATGCGTGCGCGAAGGGTGGGTCGTCCCGCGTAAAAGGCCCGTAACTGGGTTTCGAGTCTGTGATTAGGTGATTTGCCCTTGGCGTCAAAAGCTCCCTCGACCCTATGATTGGCGGGTCCAGCTAGCCTGGGCTCTCCAAAGGATCCCGCAAAAAGGGACCAGGGTTTTGCCCTGGCTGCTTCCCTGCGGATCCACATCTCGGCACATCACCACCCGGTTTATGCGTTTCCTAATTTTGAGATTGGCCTTGGCCCTTGGGCTGGGAGTTTCAATCCCCATCAACCTCGCTTGGTCACAAGAGGCAGAGCCTTCCCAGAAAGGGGAAGTGATCGAGGCTCCTCAAGAGGAAGAAGCCAAGCAGGAGTCGAAGGACTCCGACGCCGAAAAGCCCAAGGAAGAGGGGAAGGACAAAGAAAAGGAAAAGGAGGAGCCCAAAGAGCCCGCCCTGGTCCTGCCCGCTGAAACGGGGTCCTTGCTCTTCATTGAAGCCGATCGCCTGATCGTTCGGCCGGGCAAGGAAATATCCAATGGCAAGGTCATCGTGCGCAATGGTCGCATCCAAAGGGTAGGCGCCGACCTGGTCGCACCCGAGGGCGCGCGCCTGCTCAAGGGCAAGGTCGTCTGCGCCGGATTCATCGACCCCTGGTCTACCCTTGCGGTGGATTGGGCCTCCCGGAACGAATCCCGTGCCGACGCGACCTTGCAAACCATGGACGCCTTGGAACTCTACGGCCCCGAACGCCCCTTGGAGCAGGCCATGGCCGCTGGAGTCCTGGCATTCGAAACCCACGTGGGCTCCCGCGCGAGTATCGGCGGCACCGGCGTGATCCTCCGCACCCAACCCAGTACCGAAGCCGAAGACATTCTGATCTCGGACCGTTCCGCCATGTGGTCCGCCCTGGAGGTCAGCTCCGATGTGATCGGTCGCATCGAAGAGGTGGACGGATTGGTGGGCAAGCTCCTCGCTGGTGAGGCCTACCTTAAAACCCAGGCGAAGTACGAAGCCGACCTGGCAGAATGGGAAGAGGAGATT
>JARGOW010000022.1:0-6754 GCA_029212955.1 Planctomycetota bacterium
TGTCCCTAAATTCCTGGGACAGCTCGCTTCCAAAATCGACCTTCAATGGACCACTGCCCGGGTCCGGCCCCATGCAAGAGGCCACGGTCAGGCAAAGAATGGAGAGAAGGAAAATGGGTTTGAACATGCCCCATTATCCCCAATGGTCAAAAAAGCGGTGGGGCTGGATCGTGGGTCTTTTGTAAACCCCGCGAACCTGCGAAGGGGCCAACCCCATGGGCCATTTCGCCAGCCCACTTGGGGGTACGTGCCACTGTTTGAATCGGACTCGCTGTTGAGGAGGGAGCGCAGCCACCAAAAAAACCGCCCCAACCAATGGTCGAGGCGGTTTGTATGTGCGTCACCTAAAACGGCGAGTCCGGCTTGCTGGGCGGGGGCTTGGGCGGCTCGGGTCGAATCGTGGCTGGGCTCTTGGGTGCTGCCGCGGCCGGGGCGGCCGCGGGTGCAGCCGTGCGGTCGGTGGTGTTGCCTGCGCCTTCATTGCGCGGATCGGGGGTCTCATCGCAAACCCGGTCGCGCATCAAGCGGCCGACCTTGAACTTGACCACACGCTTGGCCGGCACGTCGACCTTTTCCAGGGTGCGAGGGTTCTGGGCCCTGCGTGGGGCGCGCTCGCGAACCTCAAACACTCCGAACTCGCGGAATTCCAGGCGATTGCCCGCAACCAGCTCATCGACAATGCTGTCGAGGAAGCGCTGCAGGATGTCCTTGACCACCACTTTCGGCTGGCCAGTTTCGTCCGCAATGCGGTTGGCGAGTTCCTTTTTGGTGATGGTTTTGTGGGGGGGCAGAGTCATGGGATCCTTGGGTCAACGACGATCCTCCCCTAGATGTATTGTCTTGTCAAGAAAAGGGTTGTGACAGATCCTGACGGCCCGCCTAAACAGCAGCCACCCGACGGCCAGGACCGGATATTCTGGCCGTGCCCCCGATCCCCTGCCCCACGGCTCCTTGCGAGGGGTTCGAGCAACTCCACCGGGGTGTTTGGGGCCAGTTTCCGCAGAATGGCGGGTTCTGAACGGGGTCCTAGGACCCTCAAGCACGGGGCTGGGGGGGCTCCTCTTCCAGGGTAAAAGTCACCGGCCCATCGTTTCGTAAATCCACCTGCATATCCGCCCCAAAAACACCGGTCTCCACAGGCAAGCCCAGGCTTCGCAGGTGATCGCGGAACTGGTCCACCAGGGGACTGGCCAGGTCCGGGGCCTCGGCCCGGTCGAAACTGGGGCGCCGGCCCTTGCGCCCATCCGCAGCCAGGGTGAATTGGCTGATCAACAACACCCCCACCTCTTCCCCCTGCTCCAGCAGATCCAGGGAGGAAAGATTCATGCGGCCTTGGGCGTCGGGAAAGAATCGGAACTGGGCGGTGCGCGTCGCCAGACGTTCGCCCTGCAAAGGACCATCCCCCTTCATCACGCCGAGCAGGATCAACATGCCGCGCGACACGCGGCCCACAACCTGGCCCTCCACCGTGACGCTGGCGTGGGCAACTCTTTGGACGACAGCCTTCATCTAGGGGCGCGAGGTAGAGGACTAACGGGTTCCGACCGCGTTGCGCTCGAATTGATCTCGCAAGCTCTCGCGCTCGCTACGCTCCACCACGACCCGGGCCCGGAACGACTGCAGCAGCACCGCAGGGTCACTACTCTCCCCGGCCTCCTCGAGAATTTGCTTCCAAAGCACCAGGGCGCTCGACCCATCTTCGAACCAATGCTCCAGCAGCAGGGCTTCTTGAACCCAAGGAAGAACACCCACGCCCGGGATCAAACCCGCTTGGCGGACCACCGAAAGCGCGCCTTCTGCGTCTCCTTTTTCGGTCAGTGCCACAGCCAGCAACAGAAGTCGCCGCTCGCGGTCGAAGCCCTCTCCCTCCATGGAGCGCAATTCGCGCAAGGCGGGATCTACCTTGCCTATGGTGAGCCAAACCCGCGCCAGGTCCAAGCGGGCTTCCACCCGACTCTCGTGCCCCACCCGGGGATCGAATTCGGTGGCGATCAACCAGCGCTCCAGGGCGATAGCCGCCTTTCCGGTGTCACCTTCCTGGGCCAGCATCCAGGCCTCCATGCGCCGGGCCAACACGTGGCTCGGGTCCAAGGCTAGGGCACGCGCCAGGGCCTCCCGGGAGTTGCGCCAGCGGTACTGGTCGCGTTGCTTGAGCAAAATGTAGGCCCGGCCATAATGGGCCCAAGCGCTGGTCGGATCCAAATCCAAGGCGCGGTCCAGCCAATTCAATGCCTTGGCAGGGTCGGTCTCCACCCGGGCCGCCAACAATAGGCTTGGGATGGACGGGGATTGGGCGGCACGCCGCGCGTACCAGAACTTTAGTACCGAAGCGGAGTCCAATTGCCGGGAGGTGGCTTGATCGGGCCCCGGTGCTCCGGCGATAGAGGGTGCGGAAAGTCCCTCTTGCATTTGGGGCAAGGCTCCTTGGGCTAGCAACTGCTTTTCCACATCCTGGAGCGCAAAGCCCAAATCCAATTCGTCGGGATAGGCTTCGATTAGGGACTGCAAGCGGGCCTGTGCCCCCAGCCATTCCCCCGCTTTCATTTGCTGGCGCGCCCGTCCGAATTCCAAGCGATCCGGCATGGCCAGATATCCGTAGGGGGCCCGCCATAGCGGGCGCCATGCGGCGGGTCCGCTTTGGCATCCGGCCAAAACGAACAGGCACAGGCCAGCGAGCAGACGCCCGATCCTGGGCGTGGGCTTGGGGAGGATGATCTTCCTATTCCTTGGGCTGGACGCCCCGGAACTCGAGCCGTTCTTCACGCTGCACATTGTTGTTCAGATCCCTCCAGAATGCGGCGCCTTCTGCCACGACCAAGACGTCGCAGGGGACGATGCGCTCCAAGACCTCGATGCGGTCAGCAGCAGCCAACGTCCAGCGCCCTAATTGGCAGCGCAATTCCCGACCGGCCCCTTCCCGGGGCACCAGTACCTGCAGGAACCCCTGCTCGGTGGTGCGTTGCTCGAGGATGGCAACCGTGTCATCCACTGTCAAAGCAGCATGGGTCATGAGACCCGGGGGGCCCTCCACCCGAATGGTCTTGCCCACCAAAATGGCTCCCTTATCGAAGGCCTTGGTCCAAGCCACCGGCTTGGGCACGGGGGCCGTGGCTTCCACGGGCCGCGCGGGTTCGGCGGGCTGCTCAACCGCCGGTTCGTGCCGCGGCTTCGGGTCGCTGCTCATTTTGGTTTGCGAGGCACAAGCGGCGCCGAGCAGGCACAGGAGGAGGAGCGGTGTGGTTCGCAGCATGGAGAGCGCCCTGCGATGGCAAGGCCGATTTGGGCTAGGGAGTCCAGCCCCGCCGGGTGGCGGGTGACCCTATCCTGCCACGGGAACCGGGGAGCGACCACTATGAGACTCCACCGGGACCATTTTTGCACTCGGAAGCCCCTACGCCCGCATCCTCGCCAATGTCAACAAAACGTGGCCCTCGGGCCCAAGAAGGGCGAAAATGGAGCCGCCCCCGGCGCTGAAAGCGCCGGGGGCGGGTTGCTATGGGACCGCCGGGTTCTGAGCGCCCCGGCGTGAACTCCGTTAGCGCAATCCGCAGGCCGCAAGGGCCCGGTCGCGGGTAGCTTGGGCCTTTTCGCGGGCTCGTTCCGCCCCCCGGGCCAGGATCCGGTCCACTTCCGCCGGGTCGGACAGGAGTTGCTCGCGCTTTTCGCGGGCCGGCCCGAAGGTCTCGTCCATGGCCGCGATCAGGCGCTGCTTCAAATGTCCGTATCCAGGAGCGCCCTCGCCCCCGGCCTGCACCCGATCCTTCCAATCCTGGAGTTCGTCCTCGGCCAGGAATAGGGCAAGGAAGTCGAAGAGCAGGAGCTCGGAAGGGTCCTTGGGCTCCTCGGGGGCTCGGCTGTCCGTGGGGATACGACCGATGGCCTTCTTGAGAGCCTTGCCCTGTTCGAAGATCCAAATGTCGTTGCCGTAGGATTTGCTCATTTTTTGACCGTCGGTGCCGGGCACCTTGGCCATGGAGTCATTGGTGGCCAAGACCGCCTCAGGGCGTACAAACACCTCGCTATAGGTGTTGTTGAAGTACCCGGCCATGTCCTGGGTCATTTCCAGGTGTTGAACCTGATCCTTGCCCACGGGCACGTGGGTGGTGTCATAGGCCAGAATGTCCGCGGCCATCAGAACCGGATAGGTAAACAGGCCCACGTTGGGCTTGATGCCGTTTTGGATCTTGTCCTTGTAGGAGTGGGCCCTCTCTAAGAGACCCATGCCGGTCACGGTGCTGAGCAGCCAGGAGATCTCGGTCACCTCGGGCACGTCGCTTTGGCGCCACAGGGTGACCTTGTCGGGGTCCAGGCCCAGGGCCAGGTAGGTCACCGCCACATCCCGAACCAATTCGCGCAAGCGATCCGCGTCGCGAACCGTGGTCATGGCGTGGTAATCGGCGATGAAGTAAAAGTGCTCGGCGGCGCTCTCCTGCAGCGTCACGTGCTGCAGGATGGCGCCGAAGTAATTGCCCAGGTGCAAACGCCCGCTGGGTTGGATTCCGGATAGATAAGTCTTCATGGCTTTTGTTCGCCGGATCATACCGGCTCGACCGGGTCTGCATCGACAGGTTGGCTCCGATCCGAGGGCTTTTTTGCCGGTTCCTCACGGAATGGACAGGATCCCCGGAACAGGGCTTGAAACCTCCCCCTCCGTGCTGGAATCCTATGGTCACCCATGGTTGCGACCACCGTCTCCCCCACCACGCTTCACAAGCCCAACGCCCCCGCATTCGCCTGGCGCCTTCCCTTGGCCCTGATCGCGTTGCTGTGGATGGTGGCCCCGGGCTGTGCTGGACCCGGTACGGAGCACCACTTGGCCCCGCTCTACACCCGACTCTCCCTGGCGGGCGGCGACGCCGAGGTGGAGCTCGCCGGCGGTGCCGTCCAAATTCGCTACGAGGGGGTCTCCGACCAGGTCAAATACTGGTCCTTCCGCCCGCTTTACTCCTGGCGGCGCTTGGCAAAGGACACCACCTTCTCGTGGATTCTCCCGCCCCTTGGCACGCGCCGGAAGAGTCCGACCGAGAGCGTGACCCAGATCCTGCCGGTGGCGCGCTACCAGGAAAACACACACCCGGACGGGGATGTGACCTGGTCCTTCCTCACACTTCCGGGGATCTACTGGGCCAAACGCAAGGACGGTCGGGTCGTGCGCCTTTGGTTCCCGATCGGCGGGGTGATGGAAAAGTTCTTCTCGTTCGATCGCGCGGAGTTCGCCCTTTTCCCCCTGTACATGCGAACCCAGCGCCATGGTCGCACCACAGTGCATGCGCTGTTCCCTTTCTTCTCCTATTCAACGGGCAAGGGCGGCAAGGCTTGGCGGGCGTGGCCCCTGGCCGTGCACAACAAATGGGAAGGCCGATACGACCGTTGGTCCGCGCTTTGGCCATTCTTCACGTATCAACGCAATGGCCTCAATCGACCGGAAGAGGCCCAACAAACGGGTTGGATGTTCTGGCCATTCTTCGGCCAATCGAAA
Organism: Planctomycetota bacterium; assembly: GCA_029212955.1. Lineage (GTDB taxonomy): Bacteria > Planctomycetota > UBA1135 > UBA1135 > NORP259. Next base: position 5,480 of record JARGOW010000022.1, read on the forward strand.
CGCGGTGAAGCGCGCTCCTGGACTTCGCTCTGGCCGTTCTTCGGTTACACCAAGGACCCGCGCACCGGGTTCTGGGCCTGGGATGGTCCCTGGCCTTTGGTGGTATTCCAGGGCGGGGATCCCGACCGCGCCGTGCGCAAACGCGTCTGGCCCTTTTATTCGTACTACAAGGGCGACGGTTTGACCTCGCGCTATTTCGCATGGCCGTTCTTCAACGTACGCCACGAGGAAAACAGCGAGTTCACCAAGGAAACCCGGTACCTGTTCCCCCTCTGGCACGGGTGGACGCGCACGTCGAAAAAGACCGGACTGGTCAGCACCTGGCGCAAACTTTGGCCCCTATTCCGCCACTACAACAACCGGGAGGAGGAGCGCGTCCTGCGCGCCTATCCGGCCTTGAACCCTTTCTGGCGCATGCAGTTCGTGGATGAGCATTACTCATGGATGTGGGAGCTCTGGACCGAGGAGCGCCACTTCCAGCAATTCCACCAGCGCTCCTGGCTCGGACTTTGGCGTCGCGAGACCGATCTGGATGAGGATCGACGATCGTTGGTCGGAATCTGGCCACCCCACCCCCGAGACCTCCAGGCTGTTTGGCCTGATCCGTTGGCGCTCCGTTCAGCACCGCGGACGCGAATTGATGGCCCCCGCCTTCCCTGGTCCGGGATGGCCACTGCAACGCACGCCTTCCACGCTGGAGAACATGGAATCCGCCGTTCCTGTGCCCCCTTCCCTTCCCTAGGGTACAGCTACCCCATGGAATTCCTTCCGCTGACCATGCCCCTCGCTGCCCTCGAATCCTTTGGCACGGACCTGTTCATTCTGGCGATCGCTGCCGGCGTGAGCTTCCTCCTTTGGCCCACCGCCTTTTTTCAAGGCTTCCTCAAGGAAACGGGAGAGCGGCTGCTGCTCGCGGGTGCCGTGGCGATGCGTTTGCATCACCTCCCCAAGCGAGCCCGTTGGTTCTTCAGCCAGATGTTCAGCGCGGGCATCGGCAATGTGCACGTGGTTCTGCTGGTCGGTCTGTTCATCGGCATGATTCTGGCCATGCAAACCGGCGTGGAGCTGGCTCGCTTCGGCCAGCAGGAACAAGTGGGTTTCCTGGTGGCGGCCAGCATGGCCCGGGAGATGGGGCCCTTTGTCACGGCCATCATTCTCGCGGCCACCTTCGGATCCGCCCTGGCGGCCGAGCTCGGAACCATGAGCGTTTCCGACGAGCTTACGGCCCTCGAAGTTTTGTCCATCGACCACGTTTCCTTCCTGGTGCTGCCCCGG